>JBAZQO010000024.1:0-17576 GCA_041645145.1 Candidatus Omnitrophota bacterium | reverse complement strand
ATAAGACAAGACCCTAACGCTACCAGTATATGCGTGCGCAGGCCGGCGTTTCTGCGGTGAACCTGGCGCTCAAGTCCGATCAGACCGCTTAAAACCACCGTCAATAATAAACGCGCGATCATTTGCAGATCAGTAGGCATAAAGGCTCCTTTCAATTAGACTGCATATTTAAATAGAGATTGTCTCTTGCTCCTTGTTTATATAGCTGGTATGCCAGGCCGGCCACCATGGCGGCATTATCCATGCACAGGTCCATATCCGGGAAAAAACAGCTGATCCCCAATTTTTCCGCGCCGGCCAGGAACTTCCGGCGCAATCTGCTGTTGGCAACCACGCCGCCGCCTATTAAAAGTTGTTTTACGTTTTTGCGCCTGCAGGCAAGCAAAGACTTTTTTATCAAAACGTCGATCGAGCTCTCCTGAAAGGAAGCGGCCAGATCCTGTTTAAGGACCAGGTTAATTTTCTTGTTTTTTAAATAATACAGTACCGCGGTTTTTATTCCGCTGAAACTAAAATCCAGTTCATTTTCTGTGCGGGAGCAGGCAAATCTAATCTTATCCTTATTGCCGCGCTTAGCTAATTTTTCGATTAACGGACCGCCGGGATAACCGGCCCCTAAGATTTTGGCCACTTTGTCAAAAGCTTCTCCGCAGGCGTCGTCCTGAGTCCGGCCGATTGCCTGGATTTTAGAAAAATCTTTTATATAAAAAATGCTGGTATGACCTCCGGAAACTACCAGGGCGACACTTGGCAATTTAATATTGTCATGACAAAGAAAGTTGGCATAAAAATGGCTATACACATGGTTAATACCTAACAGCGGCTTGCCTAAACTTAAAGCCAGGGCTTTCGCAAAAGAGATCCCCACAAGCAGCGAGCCCGGCAGGCCGGGTTTGACCGTAAGGGCAACCAGGTCGATTTGCTCCGGCCTGACCCCGGCAACCTTAAGCGCTTCGGAAAATACTCCGGCGATACTTTCAAGCTGCATGCGTGAAGCAATCTCCGGTATCACGCCTCCATATTTGCTGTGTAATTTCAGGCTCGAGGCTACTATATTGGCTAAAACCTGCTTGCCGTTTTTAACTAAAGCTACCCCGGTTTCATCGCAAGAACTCTCAATGCCCAAAACTATCATCTGGCTATCTCCGAAACAAAAACAAATTTATAACCTTCCTTTGTCAATTGCGGCAGCATTTCTTTCAATACAAGCAGGGTATTCCTGCGGTCATGGCCTATGCCGATAGCCTGACCATGTATACGTGCTAAGTTTTTTAATAGGTTGATTTGATTTCTTATGTATTCCGGCTCATCCCTGTTATCCAGAAACACATCCCTTCTGGCAAACCTTAATCCCATTTTTCTGGCCAGTGGCGCGCAAACAGATTTAGCAGTTACAAAACTATCCAGGAAATACAGGTTGTGCTTCTTTACCTCAAGCAGAATCATCGCGCTTGAGTTTATGTCTTCGGTAATTCGCGAGCCCATATGGTTAGACACACCTTTTGCAAAAATAACTGTGGTTAAATCTTTATCCAGGATCCCGCGCATTTGTTGCCGGCCCATGTTAATTGCGATAGTATCTTTCTCTAATCCGCGCTTTCCCTTGGGCTCCATCGGCAAATGCAGGATGACCTCAAACCCAAGTTTATGCAGTTTTTGCGCGACCAGGCGTGAATTCTTTAATCCGGGAAGAATTGCGCAGGTTAAAGGTTGTTTTATCCCTCCGGCGATTACCAGATTATCCAAATGATACCCCCAATCATCTATCACGATGGCAATCCTCACCTTTACAGGAGGCTTAACCTTAAGCGCTGCCCTCTTATAAAGGGGCTTAAGGATCAGGGCGATAAAAATAAGCATAAGTAAAACTGCCGCGACGATAATTAAGGGTTTGTTTTTCATCTAGATAGAATATCTATTGGCGATTTTCTTTATAAAGTTTTATTGCTTTTAAAGTATCCACGGCGCGCATCAACTGAAGATCAGACTTATAATTAAACTCATCCGCGCCGGCTTCCTTTTTACCTTTCTTGCTTTCTATCTCATCAAATATCTCATCGGATTTGGTTTTCTTCACGTCTTCGGTTTTGGCCTCGGTTTCTTTTTGGGGTTCAACCAGGATATCGGGAATAACCCCTTTGCCGTGGATTATTTTTCCGGAAGGAGTAAAATAGCGGCTGGTGGTCAGGCGTATTGCCGCTCCCTCGCTTAAAGGTATAACCGTCTGCACCGAGCCTTTGCCGAAAGATTTTGTCCCGATAATAATGGCACGCTTATAATCCTGCAGGGCCCCGGCCACAATCTCACTGCCGGATGCGGAACCCTCGTTGATCAGGACCACCAGGGGTAATTCTGTAATCGCGTTTTTAGATTCAGAGAAGAATTCAAGGTTCTGCGCCTTCTGCCTGCCCTTGGTATAAACGATCATTTTGTTGGGCGGGATGAACTTTCCCGCTACCTTTACGGCAACATCCAGGAGCCCCCCAGGATTATTGCGCAAATCTATGATCAGCGCGTTCATTTTCTGCTTAGAGAGGCTGCCTAATGCCTTGTTGAACTCCTGCATGGTATTTTCGCGGAATTCAGTTAAACGGATGTAGCCGATCCGGTCTTCAAGAATAAGGGCGTGTTTTATATCTTTGATTTTTATGATATCCCGCGTAATTTTAAAATCCAGGAGCTTCTTTTCCGAATTCCTTAATACCGTAAGATTGACTATTTCTCCCGGCTTGCCGCGCATCTTTTTCACGGCGTCGGTCAAAACCATTTCGCGGGTCAATTCACCGTTTATTTTTACGATATGGTCATTTGCTTTTATCCCCGCTTTCCAGGCAGGGGTATCTTCAATGGGGGTAATTACGGTCAGTAAACCGTCTTTGATGGTGATCTCAATCCCCAGGCCGCCGAATCTCCCTTCCGTATCTACCTTTAGTTCATTATAAGTTTCCGAATCCATGAACTGGCTGTGCGGATCAAGGGAGGAGAGCATGCCTTTTAATGACCCATAGATTAAATCTTTGGGCTTGGTCTCATCAACATACTCCCTTTGGATAATCGCCAGGGTATCGGAAAATATCTCCACTTGGCGGTAGAGCTCATCATTTTTTTTCTTTTCGCTGTCGGAAAGCGCAAAGGTGGCGCCGACAAACACAAGCACGAGAAGCAAAATACCGATAATAATATTCTTACGCATTATCTATCCTCCGCTTGATTAGCTCCTGAACAACCTTTGGATTGGCCTTGCCGGAACTTTTCTTCATTACCTGTCCCACTAAAAACATAAGCGCGTTTGATTTGCCGGACTTAAGATCATTTACAGATTTGGCATTCTCTTCTATTACCGCGGCGATTAACTGTTTGAGTTCCGCCGTATCGGAAATCTGCAGCAGGTTCTTTTCTTTAATTATTACCTGGGCGGATTTTCCGGAATCAAGCATTTGAGCCAATACGCTTTTGGCAACAAGATGGGAAATTTCCTGCCTTTGCACAAAACCGATCAGCTCGATCAGCTTATCAATATCAATGCCTGTTTGATGCAAATTGACATTCCTGGCGTTGGCCTCGGATAATAAAGGGCCGATTAACCAGTTAACTATGTTCTTTTTATCTTCCCCGGGATATTTCTTCAAGCACTCTTCCGCAAACTCCGCATCCTTTTTAGAGCTGACTAAGATCCCGGCATCATATTCAGATAGGGAATACTCCCGCATGAAACGCCGCATCTTCTCTCCAGGTAATTCCGGCAGTTGGTCCTTGATGTGAGAGATCATCTCCTGTCCGATAATAAAAACCGTCAGGTCCGGATCAGGGAAATACCGGTAATCTTTAGCGCCTTCCTTGGTGCGCATGGATACAGTCATATTCTTTTGCGCATCCCACAGACGGGTCTCCTGCTCCAAAGCCTGACCCGTTTCTAACAATTCACTCTGGCGTGCTACCTCGGAATTTAAAGCGTCTTTAACCCCTTTAAAAGAATTCATATTCTTCAGTTCGGTTTTGACACCCAACTCCTTAGCTCCCTGGAGGCGCAAAGAGATATTCGCGTCACAGCGCAGAGAGCCTTTTTCCATATCACAGTCAGAAACATCCAGGTATTCAATAATGCTTTTTAAGCCGGTCAAATAATCAAAGGCCTCCTGGGAGCTGTTCAAATCCGGCTCGCTGACGATCTCAAGCAGGGGAATCCCCGCGCGGTTAAAATCTACCAGGCTCGCATCTGTTTCATGAATGAGTTTCCCGGCATCCTCCTCCAGATGCACCCTGGTAATTCCGATGCGCTTGAGCTTATCACCGGCAATAATATTCAAAAAACCGTTTTTTGATAACGGCAGGTCAAATTGCGAGATCTGGTAATTTTTCGGCAGGTCGGGATAAAAATAATTCTTGCGGTCAAATTTAGTATGCTCCTCTATCCGGCAACCTAAGGCCAGGGCTACCTTAATCGCGTAACTTAACGCCTCTTTATTATAAACCGGCAAGCTGCCGGGAAACCCCAGGCATACCGGGCAGACGCTAGAGTTAGGGGTTTTTCCAAAATCAGTAGAACAGCCGCAGAAGGCCTTGGTTTTAGTTTTTAATTGGAGATGCACCTCTAATCCGATAACCGTCTGATATTTCATAGCTTTGGTTTTGATTTATGCCAATCTGTATTTTGTTCAAAAGTATGCGCTACTCTGAAAAGCATTTCTTCATTAAAAGGCTTGGCCATGATCTGCAGGCCCACAGGCAGGCCTTTTTTGGTAAAGCCGCAAGGAATGGATATTGCCGGTATACCCGCTAAATTTACCGATATGGTGTATATATCCGAGAGGTACATCTTTAGGGGATCTTTTGTTTTTTCTCCGATTTTAAATGCCGGAGTTGGTGATGTAGGGGTAACAATGCAATCGAAATCTTTGAAGGCCGCGTCAAAATCCTGGTTTATGAGGGTGCGCACCTTTAAAGCGCGTAAATAATACGCGTCATAATAACCATGCGACAGAACAAAAGTCCCCAGAATAATCCTACGTTTTGCCTCTTCGCCAAAACCCTCTCCCCGTGTTTTTTTATACATTTCGAATAAATTTTCTGATTTTGCCCGCCAGCCGTATTGCACCCCGTCAAACCTGGCCAGGTTTGAGCTAGCCTCAGCTGTCGCGATAATGTAGTAAACCGGCACGGCATACTCTGTATGCGGCAGGGATACTTTACGCGAAACAGCACCCAGGGCATTAAGCTTGTTTATTGCCTCTTCAATAATGGATTTAACCTCCGCGTCCATCCCCTCCACAAAGTATTCCCCGGGTATGCCAATCTTCAGGCCGCGGATATCATTAGTCAGGCTTTTGCTGAAATCCGGAACCTCTTGATTTACTGAAGTTGAATCATTAGGGTCATACCCAAAGATGACCTGAGAAAGAATCACCGCATCCTGCACATCCTTGGTAATCGGGCCGATCTGATCCAGGCTTGAGGCAAAAGCAATCAACCCGTAACGTGAAACCCTCCCATAGGTAGGTTTTAATCCTACTACCCCGCAAAAGGATGCCGGCTGGCGTATTGAGCCGCCTGTGTCCGAACCCAGGGCCCAAATGGCTTCATCTGCGGCTACGGCAGCAGCTGAGCCTCCGGATGAACCTCCGGGAACGCATACCAGATCCCAGGGATTATGCGTGGGACCGAAATGCGAATTCTCCGTTGATGAACCAAAAGCGAACTCATCCATATTCGCTTTCAGCGGGAATATTTCGGCGCCGGCATTTTTTAGTTTGTTGATTACCGTGGCATCATATGGCGGACGGAAACCTTGGAGGATTTTTGAACAACATTCAGTAGGTAATCCTTCGGTACAAATATTATCTTTAATCGTAATCGGTAGCCCTTGTAGGGGACAGGCATACTTGCCTTCTGTAGGGGGCAGGCATGCCTGCCCCCTACTGACATACGCCTTAACACTGGGCTCAACCTTTTGTATACGCACGTAAAGAGCATCCAGGACAGCGGAAGCAGTGGTTTGCTTATCCTTAAGCTTATCTATCAACTCATGCGCAGTCAGCTGGTTTAGTTCCATAATTATTCCAGTATTTTCGGGACGCTGAAGAAATTTCCTTTTCTATCCGGGGCATTTTCCAACGCCTTATCCGGGGATAAAGAATCACGTAGTTTATCCTCACGCAGTACATTACTTATTGGCAGGATGTGGCTTGAAGGGTTAACCTGGCTGGTATCCAGGCTGCTTAGCTTATCAATAAAGCCTAATATATCGTGCAACTGACCGGATAGTTTTTCCAACTCATCAGGCTGTAATTCAATGCGCGCTAAATGCGCTACATATTTTACCGTTTCCTTATCTA
This sequence comes from Candidatus Omnitrophota bacterium, assembly GCA_041645145.1. Lineage (GTDB taxonomy): Bacteria > Omnitrophota > Gorgyraeia > Gygaellales > Profunditerraquicolaceae > UBA6249. Next base: position 11,244 of record JBAZQO010000024.1, on the reverse strand, counting down.
TAGCCATCATTTCTCCAATTTAAAAAATTATTTTAGCATTCTTTGTCTTGAAAGTCAATGGGAAGGGGAATAGCTAAGAATAGCTAAGATAAAGCAAGGCGCTCCAACTAATTAGTACCTGAAATCTGAGGTCCCCATGCCAAAATTACAGCACCCATAGTAATTATCTATCCCAGTGCTCAGGTTACAGGTCCACATTATGAACGCATTCCCTGCGCGATTCGGGGTTTTACCGCCGCTTGTACAACGGTATGCTGCGCATAGCACGCTTGAACTTGAGGGAGAATAACAAACATACCTAAAGTAATGTGAGCTCCTGCATGCACTTGGGAACTGCTCTGGAGCGGTCCCTATGTTAAGATCGGCTTGGGTTACACTGGTTACTGATCCATTTTCTATCCAATACTGATATGCAAACTTACGGATATCCCCTAAAATAGTTTTTCCTTCGGCACCGCGGGGCCTCTCAACTGCGGCGGCGTATTGGGTAAGGCCCACTGCCGCCAGTATCCCGACGATGATTATGACTATGATTATTTCGATAAGGGTGAAACCGCGTTTCATTCATTACTCTCCTTGTTGATTAGTTTATCACCCCATATTTATTTGTCAATGCTTTAGCGGACCCGCGAGCCTGCGTACCCATTGACAAAGCCGGGAAAGTGTGTAAAATAGCTATAATTAACTTAATTTTAAAATGAGCAGAAAATTCCTAAATCCTAAACCAAGATACCACCTTAACCCACAGGGCCAGTTCGTCATTGATAATTACAATTACGCCAAGCCCTTTGCCAACTTTTTTCCGGGGATCGCCGGAAAATACGGGATACCCATGTGGGTTTTCTACGTTAACCGCGGCCAATGCATCTGCAGTTTCGGCACCAAGGATAAGGACCACGCTATCCTGGAATTTTTCCCGGCGAATAAATCCTGGCAGTTCGTCTCAAGCCACGGCTTCCGTACTTTTATCAAGATTAAATCCGCAAAAGAATCCTATTACTACGAACCTTTCCGCAACGGCTGCGCCAACCTCAAATACCAGACAATAAATTCTATGAGCATGGGCTCAGGGGAATTGATCCTGGAGGAGGAGAACCGCACGCTTAGAATCAAAACCCGGGTGGAATATTTTAATATTCCCAATGATGCTTATGCCGGTTTGAGCCGCACTGTCAGTGTTGAAAACACCGGCAGTAAACCCAAAAAATTGCAGCTTATTGACGGCCTACCCCAGATTGTCCCTTTTGGCACGCATAACTTTTTCTTAAAGGATCTCGGCCGCACTATTGAAGCCTGGATGAATATCCATAATTTGGATAATGATATCCCCTTTTATAAACTAGAGGTTGACCCTTCTGACCGGCCGGAGGTCGTGCATATTGACGAAGGCAATTTCTACTTGGGTTTTCATTTTAAAGGCGCAACGGTAGAGCTGATCCGGCCGATCGTGGATCCCGCGGCTGTATTCGGAGCGGTAACCGATTTTTCTTACCCCGCGGAATTCCTGACCAACGCGAACTTCGCTTATCCAGCTAAACAAATGACCAGGAACAAGACACCAGGAGCCTTTCTCTTAATGGATCTGGAATTAAAACCCGGTGAACAGAAAACATTTTATGCGCTGACCGGGCAGGCCCGCGATACCAAAACCTTAAACTCCCTGGTAACCAAAATTACTAAATTTGGATATATGGAGAAAAAATCCGGCGAGAACCTCAAGCTTATTTCCCGGCTTAAAGATGAGATCGCGACCAAAAGCAGCAGCCCGGAGTTTGATTTATACGCCGGGCAGACTTATCTGGATAATATTATGCGCGGTGGTTACCCGGAAGTATTTAAATCCGGCGTAGTCTTCTATCTTTACTCCCGTAAACATGGAGACCTGGAGCGCGATTACAATAAATTCCAGCTGCAACCAACCTATTTATCCCAAGGCAACGGCAATTACCGGGACATGAATCAGAACCGTAGAAGCGACCCCTGGTTTAATCCTCAAGTCAAAGATGAAAATATCATCTTCTTTATGAATCTAATTCAATCTGACGGATTTAATCCCCTGACAATAAAAGGGGTGAGTTTCCGGCTTAAGGATGGCCTGGATTTATATGAATTGCTGGGTAAAATGGCCGGGAGGCAAGATATCGCCAAACTTGAGCAATTCCTTAAAAAACCCTTTACCCCGGGAGAGCTGATCTTTTTTATCGAAGCAAACAAAATCAGGCTTAAGGACTGCTATGATGATTTCCTGGATTTACTTCTCTCCTCCTCACTTAAATCTCAGGAGGCTGAACATGGAGAAGGTTTCTGGACTGACCACTGGACCTATAATCTGGATTTAATCGATAGTTATCTGGGGCTTTATCCGGAAAAGCTTAAGGAACTGTTCTTCGGCGAAAAAATATTTTCATTTTACGACAACGCGGAGCTGGTCAGGCCGCGCAGCGAAAAATATGTTATTTACAATGGCCAGGTGCGCCAACTCCACTCCCTCATGGCGGATACCGCCAAGAAAGAAATGCTGCGTAAACGCTTAACTAACGCGCATCTTTTAAGGACACAGCTAGGCCTCGGAGAAATTTACTATACTACATTAATTGCCAAACTCTTCTGCCTGGCGGCAAATAAACTTGCCTCACTTGACCCGTTTGGTGTGGGCATTGAAATGGAGGCTAATAAGCCTAACTGGTTTGATTCGCTTAACGGCCTGCCCGCGCTTTTTGGCTCATCAACCTGCGAAACCTTTGAGTTAAAGCGGCTGCTTACAACTATTAAACAAGCAATAGAGGATTGCCGGGTTAATGAAATCCAGCTTGCCGAAGAGGTGGCTAAATTCATTGAAGAGTTGGCAGCTTTATTTCCGGAAGAGCCATTTATCTACTGGGATAAAAGCAATAATGTGAAAGAAAACTACCGCCATAATACCCGTTTTGGTTTCTCCGGTAATCAAGAAAATGTTTCCGTTGAAAAACTTATTACCTTTCTGGAGAAAGCTTTGTTAAAAGTAGATTCGGGATTAAGCAAGGCTTTCAACAGGGCTCAAGGCGTGTATTATTCCTATTTTATCAACCAGGTTGCGGAATACGACCTGGTTAAAGAGCATTTTGTAATGCCTAAGAAATTTGTGCAAAAGCCACTTCCCCTCTTCCTGGAGGGACAAATGCATGCCTTGCGGCTCTCTGAAGATGCTAAACAAGCTGCTGATCTTCATATAGCAACCAAGAAAAGCGCTCTTTTTGATAAAAAATTAAAGATGTATAAGGTAACTGCCTCACTTAACAGTATGCCTGAGGAGATCGGCAGATGCCGCGTATTTACACCCGGTTGGCTGGAAAATGAATCTATCTGGCTGCATATGGAGTATAAATATATCCTGGAGCTGCTTAAAACCGGTTTGGTTGAAGAATTCTATGCGGAATTTAAAAACGTGCTTATCCCCTTTCAGGACCCTCAAAGATACGGCCGCAGCATATTGGAGAATTCATCTTTCTTAGTCAGCAGCGTTTTCCCGGATAATAACCTGCATGGTAATGGCTTTGTAGCCAGGTTATCCGGCTCAACCGCAGAATTCCTGCAGATCTGGCTGGTGATGAATGCCGGCACTAAGCCGTTTACATTGGATAAAAATGGGCAGCTTAATCTGGTCTTTAAGCCGTATTTACCGGGATGGTTATTTGACAAAAGAGGGAAATATTCTTTCAATTTCTTAGGCCGGATCCCCGTAACTTACCACAATCCCGGAAGAAAAGATACCTTTGGAAAAAAGGCAGCTAAAATTACGAAAATTGTGCTCTTCGAAGAAGAGCGGCCCACAACCATAGATTCTGCAGTTATCCCGCCGCCTTTCGCAGAAAAAGTAAGGTCACGTCAGATTAAAAAAATTGATATTTACTTGGAATAAATCAGAACCTTCTTCGGTAATAAGCGCGGAAGATATGCTGGGTATCTAAGGTAAGCAGGCTGCCGCCGTAGGGGTCCAGAGAAGATGAGTTGCCGATGGTGCTGGTATCACCCGCTCCATACCCTAAAATTAGTTCATCGTCTTTTGAGGGCAAATACCTGAATTCACTGAAGAAATTATGATGGCCTACCGGCTCAGTAATCCCAGCCTGCAGCCGATCAAGGTCCTGGCAGCGCGAATAGGTATATTTAAAAAACACACCCAGCTTTTTTGTGGGCATATAAGCCATCTCAATGCCCACATGATTCATATTATCGGAGATGATGCTGGCGCTGTCAAATTCATTGCGCGTATAGTCAAGGTATACCTCCATATTCTCAAGCGGAACAAGCCTTAAACCGCATTTAAATATATTATAGAAATCATAGGGCGCTTGCGGAAAAAGGGCCTGATTAAAAAGATAAGGCTGCTGGAAACGGTAGAGTTTATCATTCTGGAAAAAAGTCCCGCGAAGTGTGGTGTCATTTCTTAGGACATTACGCGGAAAATCATCGTAAGCTATTGTGTAATCATTGGTGCGTTCGTAAATCCCGTTTAAGCTCAACCAATCAAAAAAATCATAATTTAAACCAAAGGAGCCGGTTTTAATCGTAGGGTCCTCTCCATCCGGGACCGCGGCGTTCAAGAAGAATTCTCCTGTATTTCCGTCATAGACAAACGGGTCTACTCCGATTGTGGTTTTAGGCATCTTCTGGTAAATCCCCAGGGCCTTGGCGGTTAACTTATCGGTTAATTTCAGCGTGACCTCGTCACGAACCACATTTTCCACGAATTTCCCTCCTACATTATGCACATTACGCAGGTCAAGCAGGTTATAAAAATCATCCTCTAAGAAAGTTTCAAAACGGAAACCCAAAACATTCCTTCCGATATCAATCCCGTCTCCGATACGGGTAGAATTAAGCTCCCCCCAATTAGTGGAGGTTCCTTCCAACCCACCGTTAAAATATTCCAGGGGCTTTCGGAAATGTATGTGCCTTGACCAGAAGGTATCTTTACGGGTATTATGAAAATCAGAGAGCGCTGAGTCAAAACCCCGGTCCATCCGGCTGGCATAAAATTTGCTTTTCACAAGATAGCTTTCATCCTTATCCATGGCTATTTCATCATAACCGTATTTTAAATCCATTATGCTCTTTTGCGGATAACGGGTAATAAAGGAAAAATAATAGGCGTTGCCGCGCGCATCTGTCTTGAAATCAGAGTTACTCATATCGTAGAAAGACCTGGATGACAGAACCTCTGCCTGGGCTTTCAAACCATCCTTTATTTCATAAGCTATGTCACCGCCGGCCACAAAATTCTGGCTGTCCAGTTTCTGGTTCTGCTGCGTGATAAAACCGGAGCGGCTGGTAAAAGTTCCGCCTAACATAAGATTTTCGGCAGCATAATGCTTAAGCCTGCTGGCGGAAATTATATTGTCCACCTGGCCATAATCCTGCCAGAGGTCTTTAGGCGTAGCAATAGTGGTATCGAAAGAAGTCTGCTCCTGCGGCTGGAAAGTAAAAGCGAAACCCCTTAATGCCGTTAAATATTTACCGGTAGAGTCTTTAGTCATGAACGAAAACGTATCATCCCAACGGCCCTGGGTATAGCTGGGGGTTGTATCCCCTGAATTAGAATTACCCGGCGTATACCTGCGCAACCACTTACTATCCTTCCACCAGATACCATGGTTAGTTATTCCCAGGGGGTCATCGGAAGAATAAGCCTGATCCTGGTAAGCCATGGGGAACGCCTTAAATTTAATCTGATCATTGGTAAAATCAAACCATAATTCCCGCACAGGCTGAAACTGCCGCTCTATTTTCATGGAGGGTATATTAAAAGTAGCGTTATTGCGATTAGAGATAACCGTTAGCGGATCAGTAACGCCATCTTTAACCTTTAACTCCGGGATACCAATGGAATCGCCTTTCAAAGAAGTAAAAACCGTATTATTTACCACATAGCCGGTATTTGACCAATAGCGAAGTTGAACTTCGGCATAATCTCCGTTGGAGCCGGGGATAATGATCTTATTGCTTTTGCCCACAAAGCTCCAGGGGTCAACCGTAACATTGGTATGAAAGTTAAAGCCCTGCTTATTTTCAGTATCCACGTTTACGTTAAGCGAGTCATAAATCGCAGGGTCATAGGTATTGAACCTGCGGTCAAAGGCGGCGTCAGAGGTCATGCGGTAGCTTTTAAACCGCTCATTTAAATTGAAATTAGCCCTTTTCCAAATAAAATCTTCCGGAGTAACACCAAAACCCAGCTGCATTTCTCCGCTTATTCTAAAAGGGCCGGTTTTAAATCCTTGTTTCTCTCCGTTATCGGATGTTCTGCTGCCGGCGGTATTATATAAATTGACGGGCGGGGATTTCTTGCTCTGGAGTTTATCTATAGCCTGATCCATTGCCTGTTCTTTGGTGAGAGGCACTTCTGCCAGTTCTTTGGTTAGAGGAGCTTGGAGATTCTTCTTGAATATCTCATTGATATAGTCTTTGGCTGTCTGGTTTGCGGGGTCAACCAAAAGCGCTTTATTGAATTCAGAAAGCGCGTCATCAAGCTTGCCTTGGGTGTAGAAAGTCTTTCCCATCTCGCAGAGATACTCCACAGCCGGGCCTTGAGCAAAAGCCGGATTGATTGATAAAAATAAAAGCGCTAAACAGACTAGCGCCAAGGACTTCTTTCCGAGATATTGCTTAATCATAGTTGTATTTATTATAACTAAGGGATAATTTATGTCAACAAAAATATGTAAAAGCAAAACCAGGCGATGAATACGCCTGGTTATGAAGTTAACTGGACTATCTTTATGATTTTGCCTAGCTGGCCTGCCTGCTTAATCTAATATCGGATGCGGTAAGCTCAATACTTAAGGTATGCACAAACAAGATAGAGAATAATTTACCACTATTTACCGCGAGGATATTTCCCTTTATTTTGCAGAAAAAATGCTCCCGTTTTTGCTTTGTGTTTCTCTCTTTAAGAACATAAAGATAAGGTTCGGGCTTAGCAAGGCTTGCGCTCTCAACCTGCTTTATCATACAGGCAAAATGCCTGCGCACCACGCTGTGGACACCTTCCTTATCGGCGGTCTCGGAGCTGGCAATCACCCTGCGGCTTCTATCGGCAGAAGTTAAATTTTTATAAAGCAGGTTACGCATAGGATTTCCTATAATGTTAGCCGGATTGCCACTTAGATTAGGCAATCCGGCTCCCCTTTGTGGCTGGCGGGGTATTGTTAATTTCAAGTAGAGTATGCAACCAAAAAAGGGCCAAATCAATAGGATTTGGCCCTAAAAAGAAAGCGTTTGCTTTGATTATCGACGGGTGAAATACAGGCGCGGCTCCTTGCCCCTGAAGATCCTGGCGAGGTTAGTTTTATGCCGGATAATTACAAAAACACAGAGCACCAGGCTTACTGCGATCAGTAAGCCTGGCTGTTTAAAAAATAAACAGGCTATGGGCAGGATTACGGCGCTAATAATGGAAGCCAATGAAACTATCCGCCAGATAAAAAAAACAGTAACCCAGGTTATTATCAATATGACGATTATAATGTTCAACCCGTTTATTTTTAAGGCCAAACCGAGCAAAACCCCGAAAGAAGTCGCGATTCCCTTTCCCCCTCTAAACTGAAGGAATATTGTCCAGTTATGTCCGCAAATACAACATAACCCCATGATAATACGTAAGTTTTGAGCCTGCCACAAAACAGGTTTGGCAACAAAATAATTCCCCAGCAAGACAACCACTATAAAACCCTTGAGTATATCTAAAAGCAAAACCGTAATCCCCGGACCTCTGCCTAAAACGCGCATGGCATTAGTCGCGCCGACATTGCCGGAGCCAACCTTACGAATATCTATGCCTTTTAGCATCCTTCCAAAAAGATAAGCCGTAGGCAGGGAGCCAATTAAGTAACTAGATAGTAACGCGATGATTGTCCAAAGCATATAATATTTTAAACCCTCTCTTTACATAATCTACTCCTGAAATAACCGTAAAAATTACCGCGACCCACCAGAAGAAAGCGGCTACTTCCCACTGCAGTAGAACGCATGCCACAGAAAGCATCTGGAAGGTAGTGGTAAGCTTACCCCATTTTGTGGGATAAACATCCAGGGCCTGTTTAACCATGTAGATTACCACCGCGCCCAAAATAATAATCGCATCCCTGGATATTACGATAAAGGTAACCCAAAGCGGGAATTTTAACCCAAGCTTACTGATAGGGGATAGAAAGATAAAGGCACTCATCAATAAAAGTTTATCGCCCAGAGGGTCCAGGACCAATCCGGCCTTTGATTGTAATTTTGCTTTTCTGGCCACAAAACCATCTAATCCGTCAGAAATGACCCCTAAAATAAATATGACCAAAGCCAGGTTTTTTAGAAATTGCCTTTCCGGGGCATAGTATACAAGACAAGCGATAAAAAACGGCACGCTAAGAATACGGAATGTTGAGATTTTATTGGCTATGTTCACTTAATTGCCCTCATGCGGCTTAACGGCCAGTAAACTATTAATGCTTTGCCGAGCAAATTATCTTTCGGCACAAAACCCCAGTACCGGCTGTCCTTGGATGAGGCAGAATTATCCCCTAAAACAAAATAGCTGTCTTTCGGTACAGTAATCTTTTGCCCTTCCGCGCCGAAATCTCCCCTGTTGTAATAATAGATCCGGTTAAACACCGGCTCCTGCGCCGGTTTATCATTGATATAAATTGACCCCCCTTTGATCTCCACCGTTTCTCCGGGCAGGCCAACCAGCCTTTTGATAAAATCTTTATCTTTGTCCTCGGGATAAATAAAAACAAGCACATCCCCTCTTTTCGGCTCGCGCAGCGCAGGAAGGCGCAAATTCATAAAAGGTACCTTTGCCCCATAAATAAATTTGTTCACCAGTATCAGATCCCCTTCTAATAAAGTCATGCGCATCGAGCCAGTCGGGATCTTAAAGGCCTGGACCACAAAAGCGCGGATAACCATCGCCAGAAGGAAAGCGACTATAATGGATTCGACCCAATCCCTTAAAACTGATTTCTTTTTTAAACTCATATTTTTAATACCTCCAGGAATGCCTCTTGCGGTATCTCTACTTTACCGAACTGCTTTAGCCTCTTCTTGCCCTTTTTCTGAATATCCCAAAGCTTGCGCTTGCGCGTGATGTCTCCCCCTGAGCATTTACTCGTGGCGTGCTTGCCGACCGGCCGCACTTTCTCGGAAGCCAAAATCTGACTTCCTACCGCCGCTTGAATAGCCACTTCGAATAATTGCCTGGGGATCAATTCTTTCAGTTTACCGACTAAAATATGCGCGCGTGAGGTCGCCTTTTCCTTGAACATTAGCGAAGAAAAGGCATCGCAGACCTGTCCATTCAGCATTATATCAAGTTTTACCAATTTTGTAGGCAGGTATTCCTTAAACTCATAATCTAATGAACCATAGCCGCGGGTAAGCGATTTCATGCGGTCATAGAAATCAACAATGATCTCGGAAAGCGGGATCTGGAATACCACCTTCACGCGGTCTTCGCTTAAATATTCGTTTGAAACAAATACACCTCTGCGGGATTTAGTGAAATCACAGACAGCCTCAATCGCATCCACCGGCACGATCATCAGGAGGCTGGCGTATGGCTCCTGCGTCTCCTCTATATCCTGGGGAGCGGGAAGCTTGACGGGAGTATCTACTTCAAGCAGCCTGCCATCCTTGGTTTTTATGCGGTAAACGACATTGGGCACGGTGAGAATAAGATTTAAATTATACTCCCGCTCCAGGCGCTCCTGCACAATCTCCATATGCAAAAGCCCTAAGAAGCCGCAGCGGAAACCCGTTCCGAATGACTGCGAGTTCTCCGGCTCAAACACAAACGAGGCATCGGAAAGTTTCAATTTATCCATGGAGTCGCGCAACTCCGGGAAATCCGCGGGATTAACCGGATAAATCCCGCAGAAAACCAAAGGTTTTATTTTACGGTAGCCCGGCAGGGCTACAGCGCAGGGATTCTTAACATCTGTAATCGTGTCTCCTATAACCACCTCGCGTGGATCGCGCATGTTCGCCGTAAAATAACCGACCTCCCCGCAGATCAGAGAGCCCACGCTTGAATATTTCAAATCTTTAAAAACGCCCAGCTCCTCGATTTTATAAATTTTCCCGGCATGAAACATCTTAAGCCCTGTTTTTAGATTGATCTCTCCGTCAACGACCTTCACAAAAACAACTACCCCTTTAAAGGCGTCAAAACGGCAATCAAAGATCAGCGCCTTAAGCGGATTTTCTATCTCGCCGCTTGGGCTCGGGATTATCTCGATAATCCTGTCTAATATTTCAATTATCCCTTTACCTTCTTTCGCCGAAGCCAGGATGATCTCCTCCTCTTTAAAACCCAAAACAGTTTCCACCTGCTTCTTAACCCTGCCCACATCCGCGGAAATCAGGTCAATTTTATTGATTACCGGGATAACATGGAGATTGTTTTCCATGGCCAGATAATAATTCGCTACGGTCTGCGCTTCAATACCCTGGCCCGCGTCAACTACCAACACCGCCCCCTCGCAGGCAGCCAGGGATTTAGAAACCTCATAAGTAAAATCCACGTGGCCAGGGGTATCGATCAGGTTCAAGATATATTCCTTATTGAACTTTTTGGAAAAATAATTCAGCCTGACCATGGAAGCCTTGATGGTAATACCGCGCTCCTTTTCCAGCTCCATATCATCAAGCAGCTGGTCACCTTTGTGGCGTATATCGACAGCTCCAGTTACCTCCAATATGCGGTCAGCCAGAGTGGATTTTCCGTGATCAATATGCGCGATAATCGAAAAATTCCTAAGTAGGGTTTTATCCATCTATTTTATAAACTCAAACATCTTATCTACTACCTGTTCTATGGAAAGGCAGCTTGTGTCAATATAAATGGCGTCCTGCGCCTTGCGCAAAGGAGAAACCTGACGGGTAGAATCGATTTTATCCCGGTTAGACAAATCCTGTTCCACCTCATTTAGCGAGATATCCTGGCCTAAGCCTTTTAACTCCTTGAAACGCCGCTCTACCCGCACCCTGCTTGAGGCATCGATAAAAAACTTTTTCTGGGCATCCGGGAAAACCACTGTCCCGATATCCCGGCCGTCCAAAACACAATCTCCTTTAAGGCCTAATTCCCTTTGCATCTTTACCAAAACCTCCCGCACCTCTTTTATTTTAGCCACATCCGAAACAAAACGGGTAATCCGCGCCTGCCGTATATCCAGGGATACATCCCTGCCGTCAAGGATAACGCTCAAACTACCG
>JBAZQO010000080.1:0-3013 GCA_041645145.1 Candidatus Omnitrophota bacterium | reverse complement strand
ACCATCCATATTGCACTAAATCCCACCCCAAAAACGGGGTGTGATAGCTTTATTTAAGATAAAAATCGTAAAATGATACTGAACGGGAGAAAGCGCTCCTTATAAAACTACGTAAATAATCTTAACGTCCAGTATCATGAGAAAAAAAAGCGAATTTACAACTGTCGAACGAGCTATCCAAACTGTTGATGGCTTTCAGAAAGTATTTAACACATTGCAGCAGCAGACTATCCTACGGGGTCAGAGTCAAAGTACTCTCGATAACTACATCCGGCAGATAGCTCTTATCAGCCTTGAGTTTAACAAGCTCCCCGAAAATCTTTCGGAAGAAGACATCAACGAGTACCTTACTGCCCTGGCCCTAAGCCCAAAATCTCCCTCACGAAGCAGTTTTAAACATGCTATATATGGTCTGCGTTACTATTACCGACACATAGGACAAACCAACCGGGCCATCGACTTGCCTTCACTGAAAAAAGAGGATAAGCTACCTGTTATTTTAAACCGCGGCGAACTGCGCCAATTGTTCCGGGCACCAACCATGCTCAAGCACCGCATTGCACTTACTTTAATATATTCTGCCGGACTACGTTCGCAGGAGGCCAGCAACATGAAAATATCCGATATTGACTTTGAACGAAAAACTATTCATATCCGTCAGAGCAAATACAAGAAAGATCGTATTGTACCCCTGTCTGAGTATATGGCCAAAGGACTTAAGACATATCTCTCTATAGAAAAACCTCACATCTGGCTTTTTAATGGCAGGGATTCAGATGGTCGTTACAGCAGTAAAGGTCTTAACTGGGTAATGCGGGAGGCTCTGAAAAAAGCCGATATTAAAAAAGAAGTCTCTCTTCACACTCTTCGTCATAGTTATGCAACCCATCTGCTCGAAGATGGATTAAATATCTTACTCATCAAGAAGTTGCTGGGTCATGCCAAAATTGAAACAACAATGATTTATCTCCATGTAGCCCAATGCCCCATTGCGTCTGCACATAGTCCTTTGGATACACTGTACCCCAGGAAATAATGCCCCGCCCAAAGTTTGAGGTTGCCCAAATCGTTGATCGGTTTGGACAGCAATTTGTTGAGAGGTGCAAGCCCAACAGTTTTATGATACGCACCCTTGATGCCTTGCAAAAATGCCGAACATCGGCTTTGGGTGGACACAAGGATTTTTGCGATGCCTGCGGTGAGCAGCGAATAAGTTATAATAGTTGTGGTAACCGCCATTGTCCTAAATGCCAGGGGGCAAAACAAGCTCTCTGGGTCGAGGACCGGATGAACGATGCTCTTGATGTTAAGTACTTCCATATTGTCTTTACTGTTCCCGAAGAATTAAACCAGGTATGTTTACTCGGCAGCAAACTGTTTTATAAAATCCTGTTCGAGTGCGTATGGAGCGTATTGCAGCAATTTGGATACACCAAATATGGGGTAGAAAGTGGCGCTATCTGCATGTTGCATACCTGGGGACAAAACCTGAGCCTGCACCCGCATATCCATTGTATCGTCCCGGCTGCAGGGTTGACGTTAGCCGGGAACTTGAAGCGCATTACAAAGAAGGGCAAATACCTGTACCCAGTGCGTATGCTTAGCCCAACATTCCGTAGCATGTTGCTCAAAAAACTAAAACTCCAGCTCAAATTAAGCAACCAATTACCAAAGTATCAGTTCCTGCTCGATGATGTCTGGAGAAAGCCATGGGTGGTGTATTGTAAGCCTCCCTTTGGCAATGCGCAACAAATTGTTAAATACCTTGGGCAGTACTCTCATCGGGTAGCAATCAGTAATCACCGGATAAAAAATATCGACGATTCGGGTGTCACATTCTTTTACAAAGACTACAGGGACAATAGCAGAATAAAGCCGACAACATTATCCGGGGTTGAATTCCTGCGCCGGTTTTGCCTGCATATATTGCCTAAGCGGTTTGTTAAGATCAGGTATTACGGCATACTGAGCAAAAAGCAAAAAGACAGAGTTAAGTCGCTGCTTGCAAAAAAGCCGGAAACAAAAGTCAAAGAAACCAGGCAGGAACGAATAGTACGGCTTACGGGATTTGATTCCCGCCTCTGTCCGGTGTGTAAAACAGGGTTCATGCATACTGTAGAATTGCTGCCAAAGATCCGTGCCCCAACAAATGTGCTTTATTCAACAAAAATATTATCGTGCTGATTATGGGCATTTTAAATTACCCGCATTGCCGGGATGAGAAACGTATGTCCAAAAAGTTATAAAATCATCCAAAAACGAGTAAAACCAGCTGATTTAGAATAAATAAATCAATAATAATGTAAAAAAACACCAAAATATAACCCAAAAACCACCCAACCAGCCTGAAATGAGGCTTCATATGGAACACGAATTTCGGTTGTAAGTGCATAGAAAAAGGCCGGGTGCCCGGATGTAGTGCAACGTGAGACTTCATTCTTGGCACTCCATGCCAAATGAAGTCCTCTTTATTGCACTAAATCCCACCCCAAAAAACGGGTTGGGATAGCTTTATTGAAGAAAAATAAGTAAAATCGATAGCTCTCATTAGCTTAGAATTTAACAAACTCCCCGAAAATCTCTCGGAAGAAGATATCAACGAGTACCTCACCGCGATTTTTGCGGTGAAGAACGGATCAGTTATAATAACTGTGGCAACCGCCATTGCCCTAAATGCCAGGGGGCAAAACAGGCTCTCTGGGTCGATGACCGGATGAATGATGCTCTTGATGTGAAATACTTCCATATTGTGTTCACTGTTCCCGAAGCATTAAACCAGATATGCTTGCTGGGCAGCAAACAGTTTTATAAATCCCTGTTCGAATGCGTATGGAGCGTATTGCTGCAATTTGGCTACACCCACTACGGGATTGAGGGCGGAGCTATCTGCGTGTTGCACACCTGGGGACAAAACATTAGCCTTCATCCACATATTCATTGTATTGTTCCGGCAGCAGGGTTGACGTTATCAGGAAACTTAAAGCGCATTACCAAACGAGGTAAATACCTGTAC
>JBAZQO010000023.1:0-18062 GCA_041645145.1 Candidatus Omnitrophota bacterium | reverse complement strand
ACCAACCTTGACCTGGCTACCTTGGTTACTCCAGGCGCGTTAGTAGTTAAACCGTCTTTAACCAACTCAACCATCGGCTTAGCCGGTGGGGCAGGGGACTTTAATCTTAATGCTTTAGAGATTGCCGTGCTTAAAGCCTCCGGCGCCACCTCTATTACTATAGGTGCGACTGGTGGAACGGGCGCTGTTACGCTTGGAGGAGATGTTGACCTTGCAGGTAAAACCTTTACCTTAAATAGCGGCACAATAGATGACATTCTTCATACCATAATCGCCAACGGCCTTACTCTTAAGCTTAGCTCTGCAGTTGCCAATGTAGTAAATACCAATGTTACTTCATTGGCCGCTACTACCGCAGGTGCGAATAGAAACCTTACAATAAACGAAACAAACGCAATAATTTTGGGCGTAATTAATGTCGGCACAGGAGTATTTAGCCTTACCGCAGGTGGAGATATTACACAAACCGGCATACTTACAGCAGGGACGCTTAATTTAAATAATACCGTGGGAGCAACCACATTAAACCAGGCAAACAAAATAACCAATCTTGGTACGATAAACTCAACAGGTGGCGCTCTAACAATAGTAAATAATGCTGCGCTTACCATTGGAGGCGTGATAACCGCCACCGGTCAATCTGTAGATATAAATACCGGCGCTAATATAATAACCTTTAATGCTGGCGCCACAAACGTTACTGCCGGCGCCTTAACCCTGACAGCAGGTGACATAGATGGAATAGATCAGATAGGCACATTAAGCTCATCTAGCCTAACACTGAAACCAAATACAGTAGCGGGTACTATCGGCTTAGCTGATGGATTAGGCACATTTACCTTAACTACAGCTGATATAGCTAAACTACAAGCAAACCCAACAGGAGTAATTACCATTGGCCGATCCGGGCAAACAGGTGGTTTGGCCTTAGGCGGCGATGTAAATTTAACCGGCAAAACACTCACTATTAACAGCGGTTTAATTAATGACCTGGTAAATAAGATTATTGCAGATAACTTATCCTTAAATACTACTGTCACTGCCGGCGTTATTGCCAATACAGTAAAGACTGACGTGGCTACCTTAAACGTCAATACCAGCGCGGGAAATAATGCTACTCGCCGGTCTATTACGGTAGAAGAGGCAGATAATATAGTTTTAGGAACAGTTAATGTTGGTAGCGGTGCATTTACCCTCACAGCCGGAGGTGATATAAGCCAGACCGGCACCTTAACAGTGGGAGGAACCTCTAGCTTTACTACCAACGCTGACGATAAAACCATTATCTTGGATAATCCTGCCAACGCTCTGACAGGCGCAGTTACCTTTACAACTCAAACCGCAGGAGCTAACTTAGGAAATGTTCTAATAGATAATGGCATTACAAATTTAAACCTTGGCGCCTCAACAATACGCGGTAACTTAACCGCGACAACAGGCGGCACAATCAGCCAAAGCGGCGCTATAACGGTATCAGGAAATGCAAGCTTTACCACAGACGTAGCAGACAAAACCATTACCTTAAATAACGGCGCTAATGCTATTACAGGCGTAGTTTCCTTTAGCACCCTTGGAACCGCAGGTAATGTTACATTTAATAATGGCGTTACAGCGCTTACTTTAGGTACTTCTACGATAAATGGTACTCTTGGGCTCACAGTTGCTAACACTATAGGACAAAGCGGGCCACTGGCCGTAACCGGAGCCACTACTTTAGCAGCCGGCGCAGGTAATGACATAACTTTAAATTTAGCCAATGACTTCAGCACCGTTGCTATCACTAGCGGCAACGATGTTATTTTAAATGATATTAATGCCTTAATTTTAGGAGCTTCTACTGTATCCGGAACTCTTGGTGTGACCACTAACGGCGCGATCACCCAGAGCGGGGTATTGGCCGTTACCGGAGTTACTACTTTAGCAGCCGGCGTAGGAAATGACATTACCTTAAATAATGCGGGCAATAACTTTAGCACCGTAGTCATTACGAGCGGTAACAATGTGAGCTTGAGAGATGCTAATGCCTTAATCCTGGGCGCCTCTACCATATCCGGCACACTTGGTGTGACTACTAACGGCGCCATCACCCAGAGCGGGGCATTGGCCGTAACCGGAGCCACTACTTTAGCAGCCGGCGCAGGTAATGACATAACTTTAAATTTAGCCAATGACTTCAGCACTGTTGGTATTACCAGCGGCAGGAATGTCACCTTAAATGATATCAATGCCTTAATCTTAGGAGCATCTACAATATCCGGGACCTTTAATCTTACCACCAACGGCGCAATCACCCAGAGCGGGCCACTGGCCATTACAGGAGTTGCTACATTAGCGGCAGGGGCAGGTAACGATATTACGTTAGGTTTAGCCAATAATTTTAGTACAGTTGCCATCACTAGCGGTCAAGATGTCACCTTAAATGATATCAATGCCTTAATTTTAGGAGCATCTACCATATCCGGCACACTTGGTGTGACTACTAACGGCGCCATCACTCAGAGTGGAGCACTGGCCGTAGCCGGAGCCACTACCTTAGCCTCGGGCGCAGCCAACAATATCACCCTAGGTTTAGCCAATGACTTTAGCACGGTAATCATCTCAAATGGCCGTAACGTTACCTTAAATGATATTAATGCCTTAATCCTGGGCGCCTCTACCATATCCGGCACACTTGGTGTGACTACTAACGGCGCCATCACTCAGAGTGGAGCACTGGCCGTAGCCGGAGTCGCTACCTTAGCAGTTGGGGCAGGGAATGATATTATCTTAACTGATCCCGCTAACGACTTTAGCACCGTTGCCATCACGAATGGTAACAATGTCAGCCTGAGAGACGCTAATGCCTTAATCCTAGGCGCCTCTACCGTATCCGGAACTCTTGATGTGACCACTAACGGCGCAATCACCCAGAGCGGAGTGTTAGCCGTTACCGGAACAGCTACCTTAGCAGCTGGATCAACTAATAATATTACCTTAAATACCGCAGGCAATAACTTTAGCACCGTAGTTATCACCAGCGGTAACAATGTCAGCCTGAGAGACGCTAATGCCTTAATTTTAGGAGCCTCTACCATATCCGGCACACTTGGTGTGACTACTAACGGCGCAATCACCCAGAGCGGAGTGTTAGCCGTTACCGGAGCCACTACTTTAGCAGCCGGCGCAGGTAATGACATAACTTTAAATTTAGCCAATGACTTCAGCACTGTTGGTATTACCAGCGGCAGGAATGTCACCTTAAATGATATCAATGCCTTAATCCTGGGAGCTTCTACTGTATCCGGAATTCTTGATGTAACTACTAGTGGATCCATTACTCAGAGTGGAGCAGTCACAGCCAATACTTTTACTGCTAATCTCTCCACAGGTTCTATTGACTTAGGCACTTTTGCCAACAACATTACAAACTTGGGAGCAATTACCGCTCCCGGCGGATTCACCTTAACTAACGGGAATAATTCTCTAACTGTCCTAGCAGCTATTAATACTTCGGGTTCCAATGGCCCTATCTCAATTAATGTTGGTACCGGCGGATTTACGAGTAATGCAGGCGGGACATTAGCCTCGGGTAATGGCGCAATATCCATAACCGCGGACTCCATTGCTCTTGGTAATACTATTACCGGCCACTCAACTCTGGTTTTACAGCCGACCACAGTCAATAGAAGTATTGGCATAGGTAATGGTGCGGCAGGCAGCTTCAATTTGAATTCTGCCGAGATAACGCTTTTAGTTAACGGTTTCAGTTTAATAACTATCGGCCGTGCAGATGGCACAGGTGCAATTGATATAAGAACCATTACTTTTAATGATCCTGTTACGATTCGAGCTCCAAATCTGCCCGGCTCAATAACTGTTAACGGACAGATCACTGGCGCTGATAACGCATCTATAACACTTGACGGTTCCGGCGCGACCACGACATTAAATGCGAATATTATCACAGCCGGCAATCCCATAATAATCAGCGATAGCGTATTACTCGGCACTCCTGCTACCCTGACTTTAGATACTACGAATAGTGGCGGTACGCCTGCAGGTGTCGGCATTACGATAGAAGGGACAATAAATAATACCGGCGCAGCAAGCGGCATTGTTTTGCAGGCCGGGACTGCAGGAACAGTTGATTTAGAAGGTGCGGTTGGTAATACAGCGCCGCCGGCTAGCCTGACTATCACCGCTAATACTATCAATATCAACGGCGGGTCAGTAATTACAACCGGTGTTCAGCAATATAATGGAAACGTGGTTTTAGGGGGCGATACGATTTTCAACGCAAGCAGCCTTATAGTTGGCGCCTCAACAATCTTTGATCCCAATGGTCATCTAATTACCGGCAGCGGTATCTTGGATGTTTTTGGCACGCTCCTGGTAGATGCTGCGACCTTTGCCGGAAATTACACCGGGTTTGGCACCTATACCCTGAGAGCCAACTCAACTGTAAATTATTCCCGTCTCGGCGGCCAGACAATTGACAGCACTTTTACTTATTATAATCTCGTTACTTCTGGTAGCGGTATAAAAGCAATTGACGGCAATACTTCAGTAACTAATCTTACGGTTAATTCCCCAACCACCTTTAACCCCAATGGTCATCTTGTTACAGGAAGTGGGACTCTCGACGTCTTTGGTACACTCCTGATAGATGCGCCAACCTTTGCCGGAAATTACACCGGGTTTGGTACCCGCACTCTGGAAACCAACTCAACCGTAAATTATTCTCGCCTCGGTGTCCAGACAATCGATAACACTCTTACCTATTATAATTTCGTTACTTCAGGCAGTGGCACTAAGACCTTTGGCGGTGATATCAATGTCTTTAACGCGACAGTAGGAGCAGGTACGACTATTGATCCTGCTGGGCATACAATGATCAGCTCTTTAGGTATTGCTGATATCTTCGGAACACTTCTGGTAGATGCTTCAACCTTTGATGGTAATTATACCGGGTTTGCAGGCGGAGCACTGGAAATCGGCTCAACCGTAAATTATAAAGCCGCCGGAGACCAGCTTATCGCCGATATGGACGATTATTATAACCTGGTTATTTCAGGCACTGATACCAAGACGCTTGCCGGTGATATCGGCGTTGTTAACGCAACAGTAGGAGCAGGAACAATTATTGATCCGGATGGCTATCTCATGACCGGCTCTGGAACTTTGGACGTCTTCGGCACGCTCCTGGTGGATGCGGCAACCTTTGCCGGAAACTACACCGGTTTTGGCACTCGCACGTTGGAAACCAACTCAACCGTAAATTACTCTCGCCTCGGTGCTCAGACAATCGATAGTACTCTTACCTATTATAATCTTGAGACTTCAGGCAGCGGTAATAAGACCCTTGGCGGGGATACTTCAGTAGGCCGGGATCTTACTGTTGGCGCAGGCACCAATTTAAATGGTGGGCATACGCTTAATGTGACAGGTAACGCGGTGTTTAATGGGACAGTAGGGGTGGGCGTTCCTTTAACAAGTCTTTATATCGGCGGGACTACTGATATTAACGGCGATTCTGCAGCCACTACGGGTACGCAGCAATATCATGGCATTGTTACCTTAGGCGCAGACACCACACTTACCGGCGCAGGTATTACTTTTGATAATTTACTTGATTCAGATGCTCTATTGGCCAGAACATTATTAATTAATGATTCTGCTACCACTACCTTTACCGGTGCGGTTGGTTCAATACATCTTTTATCCAGCCTTACTACTGATGGCCCCGGCTCAACCCATATTGGCGCCAATATTAATACTTCCGGCGGCACAATGATCTTTAATGATCCAGTGGTTTTGACTGCCGATGTGATCTTGACTGATACCGGCGCAACCGGCATTACCTTTAATAGCACGGTTGATTCTGATGCTTTACCTACTCCTCGCGCGCTTACATTAAACGCATTAAATCCGTTGGCTAAGGTCGTATTTAATGATGAAGTAGGAGGCGGCATACCGCTTGCGTCTTTGGATGTTAATTCCAGCGAGATTGATATCAGCGGCGGCTATGTGCGAACTAATAGCTACCAGAACTACAACGGCCCAGTAGTCTTGGGCGGGGCTGTAGATCCTATTACTTTAACCGGCACAGACATCAGCTTTAATAATACCTTAGACGGTAATTACAACCTTGATATTGAAGGTAACGCTATCTTTAACGGCGAAGTGGGTGGCTCTGACTCCTTAGCCAGCCTTTATGTTAACGGCTCTACTGATATTAACACCGATTGGATAGTTACCGATGATACCCAGGAATATGACGGCCCAGTCACCTTGCTTACCGATACCGAACTTGACGCAGATACAGTGATCTTTGGTTCAACCTTAGACGGTAATTACAACCTTGATATTGAAGCCAACGCTGTCTTTAACGGCGAAGTTGGCGATTCTGATCCTTTAGACAGTCTTTATGTTAACGGCACTACCGAGATCAATGGCGGGTTGGTTGAAACAGACAACACTCAGGAATATAGCGGCGCGGTTACCCTGGCCGACGACACTGACCTTTATGCCAGCCAGGTGACTTTTGATTCAACCTTAGATTCCAATGCAGGCAATAACTGGGACTTAAATATCTATGCCGATGCCGTATTCGGCGGCATAGTAGGCTGGAATGATACTTTAAATAATCTTTATGTTAACGGCACTACAGACATCAACGGCAGCTCAGTGGAAACCGATAATCAGCAGACCTATAACGGCCCAGTAGTCCTGGGTAATACTACTGATTTAACCGGCACAGACATCAGCTTTAATAATACCGTTGATGGGCCATTTAATTTGACCTTAGCCTCAAATGGCGCGACTAATTTTAATCAGGCCGTAGGTAACACTAGCTTTATCGGAACTGGCACAGGCGCAGCCTTAACCATTAATTCATCAGGCACAACCACCTTTAACGGAACACTCAATACAGCTTCCGGCATTACCCAGGCTAACGGCGCAGGCTTGATCGTATTCAAGGAAGACGTTTCAGTCGGTGCCGGAGATACAGCTTCCATTTTCAACGCAAATGTTAGATTATCCGGTATGACTTTTACCGCGAATAATGCCGTTACTTTCGGTAATTCTTCGGCTGATGACCTTCGCCTGTTTACCGATGATGTTACCATCAGGACACTCGGCGGCGCGGGAAGTACTTTAACCGTGAACTCGCGGGTTAACGGCGACAATGATTTGACACTTGATACAACCGGCGCAGCCATATTTAACGCCCAGGTTGGAGATGGTACTCCTATTGGCGACGGCACAGGCGCGGCCATAATCATTAATTCTACAGGCCCGACCACCTTTGTTCGTAACCTTACCACTGCTTCAGGTATTGTTCAGGGAATCGGTGCCGGAGACATAACTTTTAGGCGGGATGTTACTGTTAATGGTGGAGATACCGCCAATACCTTTAATGAGAACGTTATCCTTGATGGCCTGACCTTTACCTCAGATCAGGATATTACCTTCGGAAGCTCTACCGCTGATCAGTTGACTCTTTCCACGTCAGCGGTGACTATTGATACTTCTTCTAACAACGCCAATGTAACCTTTAATTCCAAGATTGACGGCAACCAGGATTTAACAGTTAATTCCGGAACAGGCACAACCACCTTTAACGGCATAGTAGGAGGAGTAACTCCATTAGCCAGCATCACCACTGACGCTCCCGGCACGACTAATATCGGCGCTGACATGAGCACCCAGGGCGGGACAATGACCTTTAATGACCCGGTGGTCCTGACTGCAAATATAATACTGACTGACACCGGCGCAACAGGAATTAATTTTAATAACACGGTTGATTCCGATGCAGTGCTTACGCCAAGGTCCTTGACCATTAATGATTCTTCTGCCACGATATTGAACGGCATCGTAGGTGGTAATGCCCCGCTTTTAAACTTGACTATAAACACCGCCAGTACTCTTAATCTCGCTAATAACATCACAGCAACCGGCATAGTTACCCTTAACCCGTCTTCAGGCGGCGTTACCCAGTCCGCAGGCAGTTTAATCGCTGATAAACTCCTGCTCCTTGGCACAGGCATCTTTACCCTGAACCAGGCAACTAACAATGTAAACATTTTAGCTGCCAATATCACCGGTCCATTGACCTACGCTGATGCCGATGTCTTGACCGTAGGCACAGTGATTACTTCAACGGGCACTACCGCTGGTATTACTACCGGCGGTAATGACGTAATCTTAAATACCGGTAATACCTTAACCATCGCCAATGATATCGATGCCGGCACAGGTACAGTCACCCTTAATCCTACAGCAGGCGGCGCTACGGAAACTACCGGTAAGATTTTAGCGGCCAACTTACTATTAACCGGCGGTGGTACCTTTACCTTAAATAACGCATTCAATAACGTGGATATTCTTGCTGCCAATATCACGGGTCTATTGACCTACCAGGATACAGATGCTTTGACCATTGGCAGCGTGAGTGGTACCGATGGTGTTATTACCGGCGGCAATGACGTAACCATTAAGTCTGGCGCATTAACCTTGGACAAAGGAATTACCGCAACCGGCGCAACCGTAACCCTGGATGCGGCAGGGATAACGCAATCCAGTCCGGTTATTGCGGACAATTTATTGCTGAAGGGAACCGGAACCTTTAACTTAGATAACATATCTAACAACGTAGCCATTATTGCTGCTGATGTTACCGGCGCATTGACATATAAAGACGTTGACTCTCTGACCGTGGGCACTGTAGGGCCGACCAACGGTATTACTACTAATTTAGGTAATATAACCATAAATGCTTTACACGGATTCCTGACCATTGCTAAGTCAATCAGCGCTGTCGGTGGTTCGATTATATTAGGCACTGCCGAAGCTGCTGAAATAACCCCGGCCGATCTGAGTTTGGGCGCGGACTTAACCGCTTTAACAAGCATAACCCTCAACTCTGCCGACGCGATCACCAGGACAGCCGGGACGATCACTGCCGACAGCCTGGATCTTACTGCTGATTCAGGTATTGGCACGTTAGCCAGCCCGCTTGATTCCCAGGTTAATTCACTTAACGCGCTTAATAATACAAGCGGCGATATAGCCTTAACCAACAACGGTGATTTAAGCGCGGACAGCGTAGTAAATACCAACGGGGATATTTATTTGACCGTAAATTCCAACCTGACCGTCGGGAGTATCCAGGGTCAGACCGTTAATCTTACCGCAAACAGCGGCAGCATCCTTGATGATTCCGACGAAACAAACAAGATCACAGCGGATACCGCAAACCTGACAGCTCATAATGATATCGGCGCCAACACCCTCACCGGGGATATTGATATTGATTCCGGCGATATAAACGCTCAGGCCGGGGGAAATATCTATATTGAGTCACTCGGCCCCACGAGCTTCAACACCATATCCGGGAACGAGATAAACCTGCTTAGCGCGGGCACAACCTTCCTGAATAATATAACCGGGGTAGGAGCCGTAATTATCAAGGTAACTTCGGGAGACATTCAGTTTACCGGAACAGTGAAATCCACCGGCTCCGGAGCGGATATTACCGCAGATACCGGCTCTATTTTTGCCCTCGGCGCAGGCCCGCATCTGATAACCAATGCCGATACTTTCCTTAGCGTTCCTAACGGAACGATCACGGTCATAGGAAGTCATTTGAATGTTACTTTAAACAGCGGGTTCCTGGTGCTCAACATAGGAGGAGCAGTAGGAGGGGTAAGCGGTAGGCTCGATGGCTCAGTGCCGTCTTTGAGTAATATTTTATTCATCCCTTCAAGTTTCCCGTCGCCGCTCTATCCTCCGGGACGTGTTTATTTTAACGGTATATTTATCTGGCCTTCTGCCAGCGCCTTTGCTAATTCCCAGAGCAATACCCTGCTGGGAAGATACACGATACCGGTTAACTTCCAATCATTCGTTATAAATACCGCCGACACAAGGCTTGCGCTTTTTTATCAGCCCCTGACTGAGTTGGATGCCTCTGCTTTTGACGCGGCAATGGGCGTAGGAGCCGATGCTTATGAGTTTATGGGCAATTCCCTGAATCTCCTCGGCCATGAAGGCCTTTTGCCGGTTTTTGACGATATCAAGAAAAAGAATAAGAAGAAATAAAAAGATACTCGGCCTTACTTACCCCGCGTTGAAAAATGCGGGGTATTTTTTTAATGGCAATTTTTCTTTAAGGGGGGTATAATATTTAAAAGAAGAAAGGGAGGAAGAGATGAAAAAATTGATCCTTGTTTTTATGCTACCCGTATTTCTCGTTGGTTGCGCGCAAAGCGATAGGCCCAAAGACGCGGTGATCAAGATCAATAATTATGAGATCTCCAAAGCGGAATTTATCCGGGAATTTAAAGATTCAAGTTTCGCCGGCGTGGATACCCCGCAGTCAAGAAAAGCTTTTCTGGATAACTTAATTGACCGGGTCCTCATCTTACAGGACGCCCAGAAGAACAACCTGGATAATGACCCCCGGTTTCTTAAGATGGTTGAAAATTTCTGGATGCAGTCACTTTTAAGGTTGGCCTTGGAAAGAAAGTCCAAGGAGATTATCGGCGCTTCTTTTGTCAGCGATAGAGAGGTAGAAAAGGCCTATCAGGGTATGCTCAAAGACGGCAAGGCCGCCAGGTCCTATGAAATGATGTATCAGGAGATCAAGCGTGACCTTACCAGCCTTAAGGAAACCCAGATGATGAGCCAGTGGCTTACGCAATTGCATAAGGACGCTGATATCCAGGTAAATAAAGATCTGCTTCCTAAGGATAAATAAGGGGGGAAAGATGGATAAGAAAATTTTCAGGCGCAGGAATTATTTTATTGATAAGCAATTTCAGACCAGATTTATCGCCAGGTTCAGCATACTCGTCCTTGTCGGCGGACTGCTTACTATCGCGCTTATTTATTTCCTGGGGAGCGAATCCAAGACCGTAGCCATACTAAACTCGCGCGTAGTAGCAATGACTACCGCGGATTTTATCCTGCCGTTGCTGCTGCAGGCGGTTTTGGCCGTCACCATCGTCGTGGGTATAACCTCGGTCGCGCTTACCTTGCTTGCTTCGCATAAGATCGCCGGGCCGCTTTACCGGTTTAAAAAGTCGATGGAGGCGATGGAGCAGGGTGATTTTTCATCGGAGCTGCATATCCGTTCAGCGGACCAGTTTCATGGCCTGGCGGATGAAATCAATAATATGATACGCAAAACCAAGCAGGAACTGTTGAAGCTCAAGGATAGCGTGGTATCCTTAAAGCAAAAACTTGACGGCTTGTCCGAAAATGATCTTTCTGAGAATAAACGCTCCTCATTAACGGAATTAAAAAAGATAACCGAAGAATTAGATAAGGCATTGCGTTATTTTAAGACTTAATGTTAAAATATCTTAAAAGCATTTGTTTAGCGGTTCTCTTGTTTGTGCCCCTGTTTACAGGTCAAGCCATCGCCGCGGAGGATGACGGATTTGGAGCTGCCCGTAAAATAGAGGGCCGGCATTTTACCATTTATTACACGCCCCAGCTGGACCCTGAAGAGTTAGCCCGTCAATTAGGTATCCATCCTTTAGACAAGCTTATATCAGGCGGCTCTTACCATGATGATCTTGGGGGAATGATCGATACTTTGTTTGCGCAGGTCTGCGATATTTTGGATATGCAGCTTTATAGTTACCACGGAACGATCAAGATATGCCGTGACCTTAATCAGGTAAACGCTATCTACAGGAATTTATTTGAAAAAGATCTTGTTAATACCCATTCTTTTTACGTCAATAACCTGAATACGGTTTATGTATCCGCCGAGCATTTTAAGCGCGAGATTTTAGGCCATGAAATAGGCCACGCCGTGATCAGCCATTATTTCGTAGTTTCCCCTTCGGTGAAGATCCAGGAGGTCTTAGCAGTTTTCGTAGAATACCAATTACGCAAATTATACCAGTAAATAAGAGAGGAGAAAGCGATGCAAAATTTAACCAAAACCGGGATGATCATCATTTGTGTTGTGTTTTGCGGCTGCATTAATGTTTTTGCCGAGCCGGTTGATATGCAGGTAATCAGGCCGGAGTTTCAGAAGATGGACATGAACAAGGACAGCTTTGTTACTTCCGAAGAGATGCAGGCGTATCAGTCAAATAGATTCAATGAATTGGATAAGGATAAGAGCGGGGTTATTGACTCAAAGGAACTTGAGGCCGATAACACCAAAATGCTCACCACAGCGGATAAGGATAAGGATAGCAAGATCACCCCGCAGGAATCCAATTCGCAGTTTAAAGAATATTTCCAGCAGATGGATAAGAATAAGGATAACAAGATATCCGAAGCCGAATATACGGATTATTGGAAGGGAATATATCGTTTCTAATGAAAATCGTCGCCTTTAACGGAAGTCCGCGTAAGGACGGCAATACCGCGATCCTTATAAAACAAGTTTTTAAGGAGCTGGAAAGCGCAGGTGCCGCGACAGAGCTTATCAGCCTTGCCGGCCGGAAGATCCAGGGATGTATTGGTTGTGGCAAATGTTTTATCGCCAAGAACAATAAGTGCGCCATAACCGATGATCCGGTTAATGAGTATATCGAAAAGATGCTTTTAGCAGATGGGATCATCATCGGCTCCCCGACATATTTTGCCGATTGTACAGCCTCGGTAAAAGCCCTAATTGAGCGTTCAGGCATGGTCAGCAAGGCTAATGGTAACCTGTTTAAGCGTAAAGTCGGCGCCGCGGTTGTCGCGGTCAGGCGCGGCGGGGCGATACATGTTTTTGATACGATAAACCACTTTTTTACGATCGGGGAGATGATCATTGTCGGCGCGTCATATTGGAATATCGGCATCGGCCGCGAGATCGGACAGGTAGAGAAAGATGAGGAAGGCTTAAACACAATGAGCAATTTGGGCAAGAACATGGCCTGGCTTATCAAGAGGCTTCAATCATGAAAAGCAAAGTATATTTTGTTCCTACTGGCTATTCTGAGAGTATCCAGATCATCAATGAGAAACTAAAGAGGCTGCTGGATGAAAGTAAGCTCCTGGATCTTATCCGCAAAGAAGATAAGGTGACAGTGAAGGCCCATTTTGGGGAAGAAGGCAATACCGGCTTTGTAAATCCCGCGCATATGCGCGTGATCTGCGACGGGGTTGCCGCGAGAGGGGGTAGGCCTTTCTTGTCAGACGCCAATACCCTTTACCGCGGAAAACGCCTTAACTCCGCGGATCACTTAAAGCTTGCCTACGAGCACGGCTTCACTAAGGAAGTAACCGGCACAGAAGTAATTATCCCGGATGATACCAATAAAGAAAACACGATTTCCGTGCGCATTGACCGAAAACTTATCAAAAACGCCAAGCTCGCCCGTATTTTTATTGACGCCGACAGCTTGGTCGCGGTCAGTCATTTTAAGGGGCATATTTTGACCGGTTTTGGCGGGGCGCTGAAGAATATCGGGATGGGCTGCGCTACAAGAGAGGGGAAGCTAGCCCAGCATTGTGACCTCGCTCCTGTCGTGCATACCGATAAGTGTATTGGTTGCGGTGAATGTGAAAAGATCTGTCCGGCAGGGGCGATCTGTATCGTGAATAATAAATCGGTGGTTGACAGTTCAAAATGTATCGGCTGTGCCAGCTGCCTGGTTGTTTGCCCGACGATGGCAATGTTTATTGATTTCGGGGCAGGGGATAAGGTGCAGGAGAAGATGGTTGAGTATGCCTGGGCTGTGCTTAAGGATAAGAAGGACAAAACGGGATTCATAAATTTTGCCGTGAAGATCAATAGGGAATGTGATTGCTGGGGCATGGAAAATCCGCGCATCGCCCCTGATGTCGGGATACTGGCATCAACGGATCCGGTAAGCATAGACAAGGCAAGTTTTGACCTGGTTAATATGTCTTGCGGCCAGGATATCTTTAAAGCAACCCATCCTGAACAGGACGGGTTAAAACAGTTAAGCTACGCCCAGGAAATAGGTTTGGGTAATCTTGATTATGAGTTGATAAGGATATAGAGGAGGAGTTAATGTTTCGGGAAAAGATTAAGGTTCTGGATTGCACCATCAGGGACGGCGGATTGATGAATAACCATGATTTTGATCCGCGTTTTGTGCGGGAGGTTTATAAAGCGCTTTCAGCGGCAGGCATAGATTATATGGAGATCGGTTACAAGAACGCCAAGCGGCTTTTCAGCCCGAAAGAGTACGGGAAATGGAAATTCTGCGAGGACCAGGATATCAGGGAGGTGATCAAGGGCATTCCCTCCAAAACCAAGATTGCCGTTATGGTGGATGTGGACAGGGTGGATGTGGATGATGTTTTAGCCAAGAAGGATAGCCCTGTGGATATGATCAGGGTGGCTACTTATGTCAAGGATGTGGACAAGGCGATTTATTTAGCAAATCATTTTAGCGATAAAGGCTATGAGACCGCGGTAAATATCATGGCAATATCCCGTGCCCTGGATAATGAACTGACAGAATGCCTGCAGCAGCTGGAAAAGGAGTGCAAGGCCCGGATCATCAATATTGTAGACAGTTTTGGTTCCCTCTATCAGGAGACAACGGAGTTCCTCATCAAGAAGGCAAAAAACATCTTAAAAACCAAAGAGATCGGGATGCACGCGCATAATAACCAGCAGCTTGCTTTTGCCAATACCATTGAAGCGATCATTCATGACGCTAATTACGTGGACTCCACCATTTTTGGCTTAGGAAGGGCGGCGGGGAATTGCCCTACGGAACTGATATTGGGATTCCTGAAGAACCCGAAATATGATATCCGGCCGATCCTGGATGTGATCTCCAAGGAGTTTATCCCTTTGCAGAAAAAGATAGAATGGGGGTATTTCATCCCTTACGCGATAACCGGTATGCTCGATGAGCATCCGCGTTCAGCGCTCGCCTTGCGCTCCAGCGATAAGAAGGAAGATTACCGCGAGTTCTACGAGAGTTTGGTTGACGAGGTGGAAGAGTAATACAAAGAATATCAAGGGAGGGTGATATGGCACAGGTCTTATATATTATCCTGGGAGTTGTCGCCGGAACGTTAAGCGGAATGTTCGGGATTGGAGGGGGGATAATTTTAATTCCGGCATTGGTTTTTATATTCGGCCTTACCCAGCATCAGGCTCAAGGCACGACCCTCGCGCTGATGATCCCTCCCATAGGGCTTCTTGCCGCGTTACGTTATTACCAGAGCGGTAACGTAAAACTGGGTATGGCTGGTTTTATCTGTTTGGGGTTTTTTGTGGGAGGATTGATAGGAGCGAACTTAGTGCAGGATTTTTCAGAACCTCTATTAAGGAAGGTATTTGCTTTATTCTTATTGTTTGTTTCCCTGCGCATGTTAATTGCGAAGTGAACTAAATTACTGACTAACAAGGAAGAAAGGAGAAAAAGATGAATCTACTGCCGATTTCAATATTATTTGCCGTAGCCGGTATAATAGTTGGCCTGGCCATGTTTTTCAATGCTGCTTCGCTCATAAAGATGCAAATAAAATTCTATGCAAAAATAAATTGGCGCATGGAACCGATATCCATGCCAAAAGAAATAAAAAATACAAGAATTATGGGATTGGTTTTGTTTGCCTTTTGTGTGTTTTCGATTATATATATCAAATTCTTTCTTAAATTGGGATAGCAGATAAAGGGGACGGTTCTATTTTATTTCTCCAAAAAATACTTGAAATTATTTTAGAAAGCTCTATAATTACAGAAGTGCTAAAAGGAGGTAACATGGCGTATCAAGGTGGTGGTGGTGGATTCGGTGGTCCTAGGGAAATGCACAAGGCGGTTTGCGCAGAGTGCAAAAAAGAATGCGAAGTGCCTTTTAAACCTAGAGAAGGCGGCAAGCCGATATTATGCAAGGAATGTTATTCAAAGAGTAAAGGGCAAAGCCGTTAAATAAAGAGGCGTTTCTATTTTCTTGTTGATGAGAATAGAGGCGCCTCTTTATTTTTCTTGACAAACCACACATTTGTGTGGTATAATATAAATAAAGCTAGGAGGAAGAAATGGAGACAAAAATAGCAGTATTTAAAGGCAAAAAGATACGGAAAACTATCCATAAGAATGAGTGGTGGTTTGTGGTGAATGATGTAGTAGCGGTACTCACGGATTCGGTACAGCCCGATGGGTATATAAAGGATATGCGTAGAAGAGATCCATGGTTATCTAAAGGGTGGGGGCAAATTGCCACCCCCCTTTTAATAAAGACGGTGGGAGGGCCCCAAAAGCTGAACTGTGCCAATACTGAAGGTATTTTTCGTATTATTCAGTCTATTCCATCGCCAAAGGCCGAGCCGTTTAAGCGGTGGCTGGCTCGGGTAGGAAAAGAGCGTATAGATGAGATTGAAAATCCGGAACTAGGCATGCAACGGACTAAGTCGCTTTATGAGAAAAAAGGTTATCCCAAGGGTTGGATTGAAAAGCGGCTGCGTGGTATTGCTGTCCGGCAGAAGCTGACTGATGAATGGGATACGCGCGGGGCAGAGAAAGATTTGGAATATGCGATTCTTACCAATGAAATTATGCAAGGCGCGTTTGAGATGAAGGTGGATGGCTATAAAGCGCATAAGGGTCTTAAGCGGGAAAATCTGCGCGACCATATGACGGATCTGGAGCTTATAATTACTATGCTTGGCGAAGCGGCGACAACAAAAATAACCCAAGAGAGAGATTCTCAGGGGATGCCTAAGCTTCAGCGGGACGCCAAAGACGGCGGGGCTGTGGCGGGCAGGACGAGGAAAGATATTGAACATCAGGCAGGGACAAAAGTAATCTCTAAAGATAATTTTCTTTCTGGAGCAAGAAAGAAACAATTAAAATAGGATCAATTTTAAGCCATGGAAAAGAAGCCGTATTTGACGCCAAAGCAGGAGAGGGTGCTTAATTTTATCCGAAAACGGATAGGAGAGAGGCTCCCTCCTACCATCCGGGAAATAGGAGAGGAGCTGGGGTTTAAGTCTACTGGAACAGTTAGAGATTATTTAAAGGCTTTAATGCAGAAAGGTTTGGTGAGGCGAATGAATAATAAATCACGGGCAATAGAGTTAACTGAACGCGCCGGCTTTAATAAGATTCCTATAATTGGTACTATAATGGCCGGCAAGCCGAATCTGGCTTATGAGGAAATCCAGGGTTATGTTGATGCTGATGATTTGTTCCTTGGCCGCCTGGGCTTTGATGATGTTTTTGCTTTAAGGGTTAAAGGCGACAGCATGATCGATGCCGGCATCCTGGATGGCGATGTCGCTATTATCAAGAAACGCCCCAATGCCGACAATAATGATATAGTTGCGGCACTCTTGGATAATAATGAAGTTACTTTAAAAAGGCTGCGTAGTAAAGCCGGTAAGTTTCACCTGGAAGCCGCTAACGCGAATTATGCGCCAATCTTTGAAGAGTTTAAGGTCATCGGAAAGCTGATTACCGTAATTAGGAAGTATTAAACATGCAGCAAAATAGTTTTAGCCCTAAGGCGCGCTGGGACAGGTTTGAGCCGGATGCCTTAAATGAGCGTATTGAGGTTCTGGCTTATTTTAAGCACGCCAGGATCTTTCCCAAGAGTTTTACCTGGCATGATAAAGAATATAACATTGAAAATATCACCTACAACTGGCAGATAGATAAACTAATCCAGTAGAATCCCGGTAAGTCTAATGAAAAGCCCCAAAATCAGGGCAATTGGGGTCACCTGTGGCAGCCTTTCCTGGGGTATCTATATCAGCCTTTACTCAGGGAAGAAATCCGCAGGGAGGGGCTTATTCAGGCCTTAGACCGCATAAATAACCGCTTTGGAGAGGGGTCAATTTATCCCGCGATCACGGTTTTAACCCGCTAGGAAAATCTTCAATTAAAAGCAAAAAATCCCGGGAAGCTGCCGCATAAATCCTGCCTGGATTGTTAAGCTTAAAAAACAGCGGTAAGTTTAAGTAAAGAAGATTTGCCTTTTCCACAGCTTAAAAACATAATTAAATAACCCTTTGTCTCTCATTGGCTTAGATATACTTACGCAAGATTAGCAAGTTAACATAAGATATATTATAGGAAGTACACCTATGGGGTGAAATCGAACCAAAACGCCCTTATGATAGGCGCTCAAGCC
>JBAZQO010000079.1:0-3109 GCA_041645145.1 Candidatus Omnitrophota bacterium | reverse complement strand
CAGGTAAGGCGGGTACCGGAAAATCGACCCTCCTAAAATATTTCAAGGCCAATACGGGTAAAAAGATAATCGTGTTAGCCCCGACAGGTGTCGCGGCCATCAATGTAGGCGGCCAGACTATCCATTCCTTCTTTAGGTTACCTCCAAAGATCATTCAAAAGGATGCCATAAAGCGCCTTAGGGATAAGAGCCTGATCGAGAATCTCGATATGGTAATAATAGACGAGGTATCGATGGTCCGATCGGACATTATGGATGGAATTGACTATGCATTGCGTCTCAACCGCGGTAAGATGAAGACGCCGTTTGGCGGAGTCCAAATGGTATTTTTTGGAGATCTTTTCCAGCTATCTCCTGTGGTCGAGAATGGAGCAAAGGAGCTGCTGGAAGAGCGATATCCAAGTCCTTATTTTTTCAGCGCTAAAGTGTTTAACGATTGCAATATCAGGTCCATCGAGTTGTCGACTATATATAGACAAAAAGATAGTTCGTTCATGGAGCTCTTAAACAGGGTCAGGAATAAAGAGCATACTAAAGAGGACCTGGATACATTAAATGAGAGGGTCCAAAAAGATATAGCGGTTTCTAAGAAAGACGAGACGGTGATTCTGACAACGACGAACAGCTTGGCAAACACAATAAATCAGGATCGCTTATCAAAACTTCCCGGCAAAGAGATAACATATAAGGCCATGGCAACCGGGAAATTCGAAGAGTCCGCATATCCGACCGACACATCCTTAAAACTTAAAAAAGGCGCGCAGGTAATACTGATAAAAAATGATCCCGACAAACAATGGGTGAACGGTACGCTTGCAAAAGTCGTCGCTTTATCGAAAGATTCGATAGTCGTAGATATCAACGGGCGCACATGTGATGTTCCTATTGTCAAGTGGCAGAAGATTGAGTATAGTTACAACGAGGATGAAGATAAGATAGAAGACGAGGTCGTGGGAACCTTCGCGCAATATCCTATAAAGCTGGCCTGGGCCATAACCATTCATAAGAGCCAGGGCCAGACGTTCGATAAGGTCATAATTGACCTAGGTTGTGGTGCATTTACTCACGGTCAGTTATATGTCGCATTGAGTAGGTGTACCTGTTTGGATGGCATAAGGTTTAAGCGGCCAGTAATCCATGGCGACATCATATTTGACCGGCGTATCTATGAGTTCAAGGAGCGGTCCGTCAGTTTATTTTAATAGTTAAGAAAAAATGGTGCAAAAATATAGCCGATTTATAAAGAGGAATCTTGTATTAAGCATGTTCGCGAGGGTAGGATGTCCATAATAGAGCCTGTTATAAGACCGCCGGCGGAAGCGGACAGCTTTCTTTTGCAGGTAACGCTCGGATGTTCGGCGGATAGCTGCAGTTTTTGCGGCGCGTATAAGAGTAAAACTTTTCGCGTCAAAGACCGAAAAGAGATAACGGCGGACATAAATTGGTACGCTCGCAGATACCAAGACACGCGGCGTGTTTTTCTTATGGACGGCGATGCCCTTGTTCTGGCCAATAGTAAGCTAGTTCCTATCTTAGAAGAACTGGATGCGGCCTTTCCTCGACTAACCCGCATTTCAAGCTACGCGAACGGATGCAATATCACAAGAAAAAATGATCATGAATTGGCAGAGCTATACAAGTATAAGCTAAGCCTTATCTACATGGGCCTCGAAAGCGGCAGTCAGGGTGTACTTGATCGGTGCGGAAAATCTTCAAGCGTTGAGGAAATGATCGAGGCGGTCAATAAGGCGGCCAAGGCTCATATAAAGTCTTCTGTGATTGTTTTGCTGGGGTTAGGCGGCAAGAAATATTCCGAGGAGCATGTTAAAGGTACTGTAGCGGCATTAAACAGGATGCAGCCAAGATACCTTTCGTTCCTTTCCCTGATGGTAATTCCCGGAACGCCGCTGGCGGAAGAGGTCAGAAGAGGAGAATTTGAGGAATTGAATCCCGCGGAATTATTGAAAGAGTCTTATGGGATTATAAAGGGGCTTGATCTCAAGAAAACGATATTCCGGTCGGATCACGCCTCAAACTATCTGGCGCTGGAAGGGGCGTTCCCGAAAGATAAAATAAAGCTGTTAAATATCCTGAAGTCCGCCATTGGCGGCGAGATAAGGTTGAAGCCAGAGAGCTTAAGAGGCTTGTAGTAAAAAACGATCCCTCCCGGAGTAAAGATCACGGTCACCTTTCAAATTCCCCAATAGCTGTGTCTAGAGAGGGGTTAGATATGAGCTTAAAAAAGTTAAAGTTTGATTTACAAAAATATAGTGATAAGAGAAAGGCTAAAATAGTGCAACGGTTTTTCAAAACCGGGCCCGGAGAATATGCCGAAGGAGATATTTTTCTTGGAATAACAGTGCCAAGGTTAAGGATTTTGTCCAAACGGTATCAAAGCTTGGCATTCAATGAAACCCTACAGCTGCTTAAATCTCGAATTCACGAAGAGCGATTATTGTCTTTGTTCATTCTTATTCTAAAATACCGTAAAGTGGATTTATCAGAGAAAAGAAAAATATATAAGGCATACTTGAATCATTCCAAATATGTGAATAATTGGGACCTTGTGGATGTCTCGGCAAAACATATTATTGGGGTTTTTCTCAAAGACAAAGACAGGACGCCTCTTTACAAGTTAGCACGCTCTGATTCTCTATGGGAAAGGAGAATCGCTATTTTATCTACATTCCATTTCATCGAAAATAATGATTTTGAAGATACTCTAAAAATAGCGGAAATCCTCATCTCGGACCCGCATGACTTAATCCACAAGGCAGTGGGGTGGATGTTGCGGGAAGTTGGCAAGAGGGATAGAGATTCCGAAGAGAGGTTTTTGAAAGAATACTACACAGCAATGCCTAGAACTATGTTGAGATATGCGGTCGAACGATTTCCGGAATCAAAAAGGCAAGCATATTTAAAAGGCACAGCATAGATTTGTCAGGCTTGTCTTAAAGAAGTATTGCTTCTTCCGACAGGCATCAGTTGCGTCCCGCTAAAGATCAGCGGGATTTCGCACAGCGAGTGCGCACTTGCCAATCCTATTTGGCAAGGTGCTGCTAGATAGAAGATTAAGGTGCTCAAAAACTCGTCCAATAGAGGGAGGTAT
>JBAZQO010000022.1:0-18595 GCA_041645145.1 Candidatus Omnitrophota bacterium | reverse complement strand
ATACCCCGGCTAAAGACAATAAAGGCACGCTGACCAGCATTCCATAACCTATGAGGGTAAATAACCAATAAGCCCTGGTCTTATCGGCAAAATACCCCGAAGCCAGGCGCACCGCGTAACCTAAGAACTCGGCAAGCCCGGCAACCAGGCCAACTATGGCGGCACTGGCGCCGAGTGTCTTAAGATACGGGCCGTTGACACTGCGCGCCCCCTCATAGACCATATCGCCAAAAAGGCTGACCAGGCCAAAAAGTAAAATAAGCTGGAACGCGGTCTTCTTTTTATCGTTCATCACTGTAATTTTGCAATCTCCCTCGTTACCGTTACATTTCAACTTGCTGATTTTGCGAGACCTCGAGATCCTACCTACAATTAAGCGTCTGTCTTGTCTTGTTTCTCGCAGGGACGCTCGTTTTGCCCCAGCGTGGCAAAACTTCGCTCGGGTCGGCTGGCGTCGCTCTCACTTAGTCCCCATTTAGCGGGTGAACCATGCCCGCTCCTTGCCTCCACGCCCTGCTCAAAACAAGCCAAGCCAACCGCTTAATTATAGATATTTTGCCGAGGGATATTGTTAAGCGTGCAATTAGAAATTTTTCGGCAAATGTGTGCGAGGATTTACGACGAACGGAGGACTCTCATTCAAGCGTAAGTCTGTCCGGGAGTGAGTCGTAAACCGAAGCACACGGCGAAAAATTTCGCACGCGAACAATATCCCGAGAGCGAAATATCTACGCTATCATTTAGCAATGGTTTCAATTTTCAGGATATATTCATTGCCTATGATCTTTAACACTGTATATTTGAATTCCCCGCCAACAAGCTGGTCGACATCTTCAACCGAATTCTTTTTTAATATAGCGTAAGTAGTCTTTTGCCCGCGCAGGAAATCGCGCACTTTGCCTTGTGTGTTTAAAAAAGGCACAGGGTGGGGGCTAAAAAATTGGGTGCCCGGCATATCAATTACCGCCACCTCTTTATCCGTATAATATTTTACCCCGCGCACGAAAAACTTTGAACTTAAAATAACGTTATCTATCTTATAATTCTTAAGCAGGTATGTGCATGATTCCCTGGGGGAAAGATAAGGTTCGATATCATGCCGCACAAGGGGAATAAAATATATCATTATCGGGACAAACAAAGCCAGGCAGTAAATACTTTTTAATAATTTTCTCCTGAGTATCAAAAAAAGCATGCCCAAACCAAACGCCAGAAAGATAAAAATAAATAAATTAATCGTTCCTTGTGATGAAACATACGGGCTTAAATAATGCTTAAACCAGGTTGAAACCACGATTAAAGCCGCGGGTATTAAAAAAACAGCAACCAGGTTTAGGGATAAAATCGGATAAACCCAACGACTTTTCTTTTCCTGCGCGGCCGCATCACTGATAAAACCTCCGCAAAAAAGAGCTAGCGCCGGGAAAAGCGGGAAGATATAGCTTACTAACTTGGAATGCGCACTCTGGAAGATCACAAAAACCACGGCTGTCAAGCAGACCAGGAAAACTTGGAATGAATTGTCTTTTTGCCTTAAATATCCAGGCAGGGAAAATAAAGCGGCGGCCAGGAAAAAACTCCAGGGGAATATACAGCCTATCATAGACATAGGATAAAAATACCAGGTATCATTACTGATGTGCTCTGCCTGGATGATCCTTCTAATGTGGTCATTGTAAAAAAATTCATGGATAAAAGCATTGCCGTATAATTTAAACATCAGGATATACCAGGGAAGCGAAATGAAAGAAAAGAACAACAAGCCCCAGACAAGATAACGGTTAAGCAGGAATTTAATATCTTTTATTATCAATAAAAACGTGATCACGGTTAACAGGGGTATGGCTAAGCCCAGCGGGCCCTTGGTTAAGGTGGCCAGGCCGGCAAAAACAAAAAATAAGAATATCCCCGGGGCTTTCCTGCTTCTGAAAGAGTACCCCCAATAAAAAGATAACAGGGACAAAAGGATGAATACGGAAAAAACCAGATCCGTAAATACAGTTCGGGCCAGGCCCACGTAAAGCCCACCGGTCATTAAGACTATGCCTGAGATAAATGCCTTTTTGCGGTCTTTAAAGCCTACCCATCCCAGGAAATAAACAGCAACCACCCCGATCATCCCGAAGAGAGCGGGAAAAAACCTGGCGGAAAAATTATTTATCCCGAATACTATAAAGGCCAGCTTAAGCTGCCAGTAAAGAAATATCGGTTTTTCAAACTGCGGCTGGCCAAAGATGTAGGGAGTCATCCAGCTGTGATTTTTGAGCATTTCCTTGGCAGTCTGTGCATAAAAAACCTCATCAGGAATAGTCAGACTGACTAAGGAGTTACCAAACATAAAACAGAAGTAAGATAATATGACCAACAGTAAAACCTGCTTTGCCGTCTTATGGTTTTCCATTTTTCTCCTGTAAATTCAAAAGCTCACTGATAGTTACGAACTTATAACCTTTCTCCCTTAGTTTACCGGCAAGGCGCAGGATAGTTTTTACTGTTTGTTTTCTATTGCCGCCTTCGGTATGAAAAACTCCGCCGGAATCATGGAAAAGAATAATATCCCCGGGCCGGATATTTCTTAAAATATACGAGGTGATCTGCTTATCATGGAAGGTAACCCAATCCTTGGAGTTTAAAGACCAGAGGATAGTCTCATAGCCCATACTCCTGATCTGTTTCTTTTCATTTCCGGTAAGCCAGGCCTTGGGCGGCCGGAAATATTTTGTGGTTATACCGGTCGCCTTATATATTGCCGCCTGGGCATCCCTTATCTCTTTCTCCAGCTCCTCTGTTTTATAATAAATAAGCACATGGTGATCATAGGTATGGTTGCCTATCTCATGGCCATCTTCGGCTACGCGCCTGGCCACATCCGGATACTCCTCCACGTGCCTTCCCAGCATAAAAAAAGTAGCCTTAATATTCTCCTCTTTAAGCGCGTCTAATATTTTAGGGGTCCAATCCGGGGAAGGACCGTCATCAAAGGTCAAGGCCACTATTTTGCCGGAGGAGGGAACGCGATAAATCGTATCCCTTCTGGCAATTATTGCCTGGTCAAAGAATACGGTAAAGGAGGTTACTGCCAGGGTAATTAAAATAGCGGCCAGGATCAGGAAAAATAAGATTTTCTTTATGCGTTTAATCATGCCTGTTTAAAGATACGCTAAACTAACCTCTTGCGGAAACGTAAAGAGCTTAAGGTAATGACTACCCCTCCCATAACCAGAAGCGGCAAGAGTTGATGCCAAAGTATCCCTATGCCGATGCCCTTAAGGAAGATACTCCTTAAGATCACCAGAAAATACCTGAGAGGATTAAACACGGTGATAAACTGGATGATCTTAGGCATATTGGCTATTGGGAAGGCAAACCCGGAGAGCAGCAGCGCCGGCAGATAAAACAGGAATACCGACATCATTGCCTCCTGCTGGGTGGAACATAAAGTAGAAATAAATAAACCGATTCCCAGGGTAGTTAAAAGATAAACCAGGGTTGAAAAAAACAAAAGCAGTAAATTTCCCCGGATAGGCACATTAAACCAAAACACGCCTAAGGCCGTGATCAAGACCACCTGGGCTAAGGCGATTACCCCAAAAGGGGCAAGCTTGCCTAAGATCAACTCTATAGGCCTGATTGGGCTGACGGAGAGCTGCTCCATTGTCCCGATCTCTTTTTCCCGCACAATAGCCATCGACGATAACAATAAAGACATTATGGTAACGATCATAGCGATAACCCCCGGCAAATAAAAATTCCTAGAAACGAGATTTTCATTAAACCAGGCCCTCTCACGCAGGTCTACCTGAGGTATCGCGGATCTAGCATCGGCTAAACCATAGCGCTCTCCAAGCTTAGCCGCGGAATAGCGGTTAAGGATTACACTAGAGTAACTTAAAATCACGCTTGCCGTGTTGGAATCCGTGCCGTCAAGAATAAGCTGGACCTTACCGGCCTTTCCGGAGTTCAGGTCCTCGGCGAACCCGCGGTTAAAACGTAAAACCATATTTACCCTGCCCTGATCAATAAGTTCTCTTTGCTGTTGATCGCTAGTTATGTAATATTTGGGGACGAAATATCCGGAATAGGTAAAATCCCGGGTGAGGCCGCGGCTCTCCTTGGTATTATCCAGATCATAGATTGCTGTGGGCACGTAATTAATATCCGTGGTCGCGGCATAGCCAAAAATCATAACCTGGATCAATGGCGAGATAAAAATAATTGTTTTCATCCGCGGATCGCGAAATATCTGCTTGAATTCTTTGATTAATACGGCGTTAATTCGTTCCAGCATATTTAGGCTATCTTCTTTTTAAACTTGCGCACTGCAAAATACATCATGATCACGGCAAAAAGCAATAATAAAATGGCTTCATCCCAAAGAGTGGATAAACCAACCCCCTTTAAAAATATCCCCCTTAATATGACTATGTAATAGCGCGCAGGGATCAAATAAGTTATTGCCTGGATCACCTGGGGCATATTGTAAATAGGATAGGTAAATCCTGAGAGCAAAAATGTGGGAATAAATGTCAACAGGATCGCCATTTGGCTGGCCATAAGCTGGCTCTTTGCTACCGTCGAGATAAAAATACCCAGGCTCAGGGCTCCAGTCAGGAATAAACAGCTTAAAGCAATGAGCAGGAAAATATTCCCCACTAAAGGCACGTTGAATAAATACTTGGCCATAAAAATCGAAATGAGCAGGTCAATAAAACCAATGACAAAATATGGGATAAATTTCCCGATAACCATCTCATTTGCCTTTACCGGGGTAGAGATGAGCTGCTCGATCGTGCCTCTCTCCCACTCGCGCGCCATGGTTAAAGATGTAAGGAGTGAAGCGATCATCATCATGATAATCGCGACTAAGCCGGGAACAACAAAATATTTATTAAGTAAGTCCGGGTTAAACCAGACCCGCGGCCGGTAATCCAAGGGAGGGGCGACTGCGATATTATTTGCTGCCAGCGTCTTGATAAAAAGATCCAGGTTATATTTGGCAACTACCGAACGCACATAACCCATGGCGATTGTGGCAGTGTTGGAATCTGTGCCGTCAACGATAAGCTGCAGAGGCGCTTTTTTTCCTGACTGCAGGTAATGCGAAAAATCTTTGGGGACTACCATGATCATCATCGCCTTTGAACGATCA
Organism: Candidatus Omnitrophota bacterium; assembly: GCA_041645145.1. Lineage (GTDB taxonomy): Bacteria > Omnitrophota > Gorgyraeia > Gygaellales > Profunditerraquicolaceae > UBA6249. Next base: position 13,446 of record JBAZQO010000022.1, on the reverse strand, counting down.
AGCATATACAGCATATCTTTGTAATTATTCCGGTAGCCGACAATATTAAAATAGCGGGAGTTCTTAAAATTCAGGATAAAATCTCTGGAGAGATGGGAGTTATCCTGGTTCCAGATGACCATCGGAACATTATCCACATCCAGAGTAAGCGCGAAACCAAAAAGCACCAGTAATAATACGGGGATGATCAAGGCCAGCGCCAGGGAGCGCGGATCACGCCATATCTGGATAAATTCTTTTCTGGACACCGCGCTAATTCTTTTGAGATTTATCATTGCGGTCATAATTTTCTATGGCTGAAACAAAAACATCCTCTAATGAAGGCATGATCTTCTCTATCTTCTCCAGTTTTGCCCCCTGGCTTTCTAAGAAGGATTTAATTGCGGGAAGGGATTTGGTTGAATCAGAGACCACCGCATGTATGTTGGAACCAAACAAGGCAGCCTCCTTTACCCCCTCTAATTTTAGCAAACGGTCAACCCACTCTTCGGCGCCAGAAACAATAATCTCCAGGACCTGGTCCTGCATAAATTTTGTTTTCATTTCAACGGGGGTGCCCATGGCGATAATCGTGCCGTGATAAATCAAAGCCATGCGGCCGCAGTTTTCCGCCTCATCCATATAATGGGTGGTGACAAATACGGTGACCCCCCGGCCGGCCAAATCCCGGATAATCTTCCAGAAATTATTGCGCGTGATCGGATCAACCCCTGAGGTCGGCTCATCCAGGAAAATGATTTTCGGATGATGAATAAGCGCGCATCCTAAAGCCAGCCGCTGCTTCCATCCTCCTGAGATCGCGCGGGTAAGCCGCTTGCGAAAACCCTCTAAAGAAGCCAGGCGAATTACCTCCTCCTTGCGCGCCAGCCTCTCTTGTTTAGGTATTTTATAAATCCCGCTGTAAAAATCAATATTCTCCTCAACGGTCAGGTCATCATAAAGAGAAAACCTCTGGGACATATACCCTATGTTTTCTTTTATATGATGCTGCCCGTTAATAATATCAAAACCGCCTACCTGTCCGCTTCCGGCAGTCGGCGAAATAATCCCGCAGAGCATGCGGATGGTCGTGGATTTACCGGCGCCGTTAGGCCCGAGAAATCCGAATATCTCTCCCTGCTCTACCGCGAAATCAATCCGGTTGACCGCGGTAAAATCCCCGAACTTTTTTTCAAGGCCCTGGACGCTGACGGCTGGATTATTGTTTTGGTTCATATTCGGTGATAATAGAGATAAACGCCTCCTGGAGTGTTTTGGCGTTGCATTCTTTTTTAATCTTATCCGGCGTATCGCAGCGCAGGAGCCTGCCCTTATGGATCAACCCCACCCGCTTACAACGCTCTGCCTCATCAAGATATGAGGTCGAACAAAAAATAGTTACCTTTTCTTTTAAAAGATCATAAAGAATCTTCCAGAAATCCCTGCGGGAAACCGGATCAACCCCGTTAGTGGGCTCATCAAGGAAAAGCACCCTTGGGGTATGGATAAGCGCGCATGCCAGGCCCAGCTTCTGCTTCATGCCTCCGGAAAGTTTTCCGGCAAGGCGCCCTTTAAAAGGGATCAGCCCGGAAAAACCCAGCAGCCTATCTACGGCGACCTTGCGGGTTTTGCGCGCTACCCCGAAAAGATCCGCGTAAAAATTTATATTCTCTAAAACAGTCAGCTCTTCGTAAAGGCCGAACTTCTGGGACATGTAAGCGATATTATCTTTTAACTCCTCGGATTCCCTGACGATATGTTTATTGTAAACCCAGGCATCCCCCTGCGTAGGATCAAGTATTCCGGTCAACAGCCGCATGACCGTGGTTTTTCCCGCTCCATCCGGGCCAACTAAGCCAAAGATTTCCCCCTCCTCTATTTCAAGGTTGAGATTATCCACAGCAGTAAGGTTATCGAATTTCCTGGTTAATCCGACGGCTTTTATAGTGACCATGCTTATTCAATTATATAGGCATCGGCCGGCATACCCGGCTTAAGTTCGAGGCTGGAATTATCTACCTTGACTTTTATCCTGTAGACTAACTTTACCCGCTCTTCGGTAGTTTGAATCGTTTTGGGGGTAAACTCCGCTTCGCTTGAGATAAAGGAGACCCATCCCTTGTAATTCTTACCGGGATAAGTATCCGTAAAAACATTGGCCTCCTGATTAAGCTTAACCCTGCCCAGGTCCTTTTCGTTGATGTAGGCGGTAACCCATAAGTTATGCAAATCAACGGCGGTAAAAACCGGCGTGCCTGATTTTACCACCTCACCGGATAGGCTGCTTTTGACCAGGATAAAACCATCCAGGGGAGAGGCCAGTTCCGCAAAACCCAGGCGGGTCTGGGCCAAATCAAGGGAAGCCCTTAATTGCTCGACCTTTGCAGAGCTCGCGTCATATTTTGTCTTATCCTGGTCTCTCTTCTGCGCGGAGACCGCACCTTCTTTAAGTAGGTTCTCCGATCTTTGATAATCTATCTTTGCCAGTTCATAATCGAATTCCGCCGCTTTTAGCGCGGCTGCGGCATTGTCCCTTTCTTTGGCCAGTTCATCGGTATTTAAGCGCGCCACGGTATCCCCTGTTTTTACCACCCTGCCTTCATCGGTAAGCAGCTCGATAATCTGGCCGTCCACGCGGAATGAGATACGCACATCATCCCCTTCGATATTGCCGGAGACTTTTATGCTCTTGTTGTGATTTCTTTTTTCCACAAAATACGCCGCGTAAATTACCCCCGCGATAAAAAGAACAGCAACTAAAATTATTAATTTAGCCTTTTTTTTCATGCATTCCTCTCCTTACTGCCTGCGGCGCCAGTGCCTGACGGCAAGCTCAAAATAGAATGGCCGATGCTGCGGTCAAGAAAAGCCCGCGCCATTAAATAATCATAAATACCCGAAGCCAGATTTCTCTGGATCTGGGCAAGTGAAACCTGCGCGTCCAGGACATCCAGGTTTATCGCTACCCCGTTGGCGTAACTGACCTCGGCGATCCTTAAAGCCTCCCGGGCCTGGCCTATATTATCCTTCTGAGACTTGATGATCGCCTCGGATTCCTTCAGGCCGAGGCAGGCCTTACGCACATCTACGGCAATCTGGTCGACTAAGTTATCCTTGCTTAGCTTTGCCTGCGCAAAACGCGCTTTTGCCGAGTCAACCTTGGCCTTAGTAGAAAACCCTTCGAAGATCGGGATATTTACCGATATCCCGGCATTCCAATTCCTATGACTTTCATTAAACATATTTCCGAGATTATTTGAACGGTAAGAATACCCTGCCAGAATATCCATCTGCGGCCGATACCCGGATTTAGCCATCTGGATCCCCCACTTATCGATATCCACTCCCAGGGATTTCAGCTTTAGTTCCGGACGCTCCAAGTAAGCTATCTTCAAGAACTCATCCTCTTTTATTTCTATGAGGGAATAGGAAAGTTTTTCTTTAGTTTGCATGGGAACATCTACATTGCGGCTCAAGAGTTTGTTCAGGTCCGCTTTCAGGGCCTCAATATCGTTTTTTGCCTTAACTACTTCCGGCTCAAGCAAAGAAACCTGCACCCCGGATTGCAGCATATCAAAACGCGAAGCTGTCCCCTGCTTATACATCTGCCTTACATCTTCATAATGCGCTATTGCCTGCTCCAGGGCATCCTTGGCAATGCGCTCCGTTTCATACGCAAGCAAAAGCCCGTAATAAAGCCTCCTGGCATCAAACTCCACATCCAGTTTCTTAGCGCGCAGAGTCTCCTGCTGGACATTCAGAGAAAGCTTGGCCTGTTTAAGATTTGCTATATTAAACCCGCCGTTGTAAACGGATTCGGAAAATGCAAGGTTGACCAGATTATCATTGTTATACCCGGAGAAGATATTCGCCGGGGCAAGCACCTTATCGTTATGGGTATATGTTCCCTGCAGGTTTATCTGCGGCAGGAAAGCGCTGGTCGCGTAAAGTATATCGGCGCCGGCAATGGTAATTTCCCTCTCTTGTATCTGGATATCTTTATTGTTTTTGAAAGCGAGCAGGATGGTATCGGTAAGATTAAGGTCGGTGCCGCCACTTAGCTGGTTATCCTGGCTAAAAACAGGGGAAAAAATAAGAAACACGGATATCAACACAACGCTAAAGATTATTTGTTGCTTATCTGCCAACGCGGCTCCTTTTTCCTAATATATTTATATTATTATAAGAAAAAATGGCCTGCTTAGCAAGGATTTTTAACGGTAGAATTTAGGCCGGGGGAATTTATACTGTTTTTTAGCCTGGCTATGTTTTGGCTGCCTATGACCTGACTGATGGCCAGGCTGATGGCTGGATTCGCTGAATTTATCAAGAGCAATATCCAGATGTTTTGATACGGGCAGGGTGGCTTTGATCAGCTTTTCAATATCACGCACATCATGACCCTGATCAGGGGTAGCAAAGGAAATGGCATGGCCCTTATGCCCCGCGCGGGCAGTGCGGCCGATACGGTGCACGTAATTTTCCGCGTCTTCAGGCAAATCATAATTAATTACCAGCTCAATGCCGGTAACATCGATGCCCCGGGAAGCAATATCAGTAGCAACCAGCACCCTGTATTTCCCGGATTTAAAACCTTCCAGGGCGTCCCGGCGCTGGCTAAGGGTGCGGTTAGAATGTATTTCTGAAGCACAGTGGCCCATATCCCTGATTGACTTAACGATTTTCCTGGCATTATGTTTAGTGCGCGAAAATAAAAGAACTGTGCCGTGGTATTGCACGAGCAGTTTCTTTAACAACTGCGTTTTAGCCTCTTTTTTAACGATGAATAATTCCTGGGTGACCCGCTCGACAGTAGTGCCCGAAGGGGCGATCTCAACACTTAAGGGTAATTTCATATACTTAGATGCTATATTCATGATTTCTTTGGGCATGGTCGCGGAGAAGAGCATGGTCTGCCTTTCTTTGGGCAGGAATCGTAAAATCTTATCTATCTGCGGGGCAAAACCCATATCCAGCATGCGGTCCGCTTCATCAAGCACAAGCATGACCACGCTATCCGGCATAAAATTCCAATGTGACATATGATCAATGAGCCTTCCGGGGGTAGCGATAACCACGCGGGGATCCCTGCGCAGGGCCTGAACCTGCGGTTCCATAGGCGCCCCGCCGATAAGACAGGCGGTCTTCATGCCAAAGGCATGAGCGATCTCCTGAAAAGCCTCATCGATCTGAATAGCCAGCTCCCTGGTCGGCGCCAGCACCAAACCAATGCCTTTTTTCTGCACTAAGCGCTGCACCATGGGAATGGCAAAGGAATGCGTCTTGCCGGTTCCGGTCTGGGCAATACCTACGATATCCTTGCCTTCAATGGCCAGGGGGATCGCCTTTAACTGGATCGGCGTAGGCACTTTAAACTTTATGCGCTCTAGAATATCCAGGATTTTCGGAGCGATACCTAAACCGTAAAAACCCGGATTAATTTGCGCAAGGTTATTTGTCGTTGCCGGTTTATTCGTCATGCTGCCTTCAGAACCTTAGGCTTGTGATCATACGCTAATAAGCCAAGATGAACATGGCAATAATCCTCATGATTATAAATACTCAAGATATGCTTACAATGCAAATACCTGCATTTCCTTCCTTTTAGTGAAGTCTTTACCTTTTTGATAGGCACCTCCTAAACGCATAAAAAAATCCGCAAAGGTTAGTTGTGCTCCTTGGCGGCTTAAAGTTTCGCTAATCTTTGATTTATTATACTACATTAATGCGGTTTGTCAAACATAACTTGTTTAAAGCTGGCTCATTGCCTATATCTATTTAACTCTTTTAAAAACGCGGGGTCTGCTTTAAAACCAAGCCCGATAGCCATATCGATATACTGGATGGCCAACGCGTACTGCTTCTTGTAATAATACGCTACAGCTAAATTATTATACGCTGAGGCAAAACGCGGATTCAAAGCTATGGTTTTTTGAGAAAATTCTATGGCTTTATCAAAATTCTCGGAAAATCCATACGCGGCGGCAAGGTTATTATAAGCCTCCGGAGAATTTGGATTAATTTCAATTGATTTTTGGGATAAGAAAATCGCTATTCCATGGTTGCCGAGCCCTCCACAGAAGACGGCAAGATTGTTATACGCCTCAGGAGACCCATGATCCTGTTCTATTTTTTCCTTATAAAAGCTTATCTTCTCTCTTACTTGGGCCGGATACGATTTTAAAACATCATCAAACCAGCTATCGGCGCTCCTCCATGCCTTACACCTGTTCCAGCTTAACAAAAACAACGCCGCCATTACAATAACCAAACCTGTTACGGTTAATGCTTTGAGGATCGGCGCCTTTCTCAGCTTCTCTTGATAGAACCAGGCAATAAACTCGGCGATGATATAAAATATGCCTATTGACGATAAATACGCATAGCGGTCAGCAACTATTGCATTCCCCGTAGGTATCAATTGAAGGACCGGAAAAACACAAATTAAGAAAAAAAGGCTGCCAAAAATTATCTTTCTGGTATAGCGCCTTGATAAAATAACCGCGCTTGTTAAAATCAAAACAATCAGAGGGGAGATCAGAAATATAAATGGCAGCAGATTGCCGGTTTTCTGCGGATACGGATATAAGACACAAAGTTTGATCGGCAATATAATCTTTGATATATAAAACAACAGCGCGTAATTGGCGACCAATATGCCGTCAAAAAAGACAAAGGAAGACGGCCGGCTCGAATATTTGGCAGCAGAAAACAAAGTAAAAAAAATAAAAATCCCGGATATGATAAAAAATGCTGCCTTTCTCTTTAAGTTATCCTTATCTATCTTGTTATATAAAATATAGTCGCAAAGCAATAATATAAATGGGAAGGTCAATCCCATCGGTTTTACCAAAAGCGTTAAAATAAATAAGAAAAGGGTTAAATAGTAATACCTGCTCTTTTTTTTCCTAAGCGAGAAGATGTAGGCGATGATCCCGGAAAGGAAAAAAAGCGAATAAAGCACATCTTTCCTCTCAGAAACCCAAGCCACGGATTCGACATGCAGGGGGTGGATACCGAATAGCAAGGCCACGATAAAAGCAACCCAGGCTTTACGGGAGACTAGCAAAATCAGCCAAAAAACAAACAGCGCATTCAACAGGTGCAAAATGACATTTGTCAAATGATAGATATACGGGTTTAATTTAAAGAAGTGGTATTCCAGCGCAAAGGTGAGCATGGTCAGTGGTTTATAAAGGCCTAAATGCACGGAGCTGAATATATTCTTGATGCCCGGCCATGATAAATCCCTGATCAAGGGGTTCCTGAGAATATAGTTATTGTCATCCCCCCCGCGGATAAAGCCGTTACTTAAAGAAGGTAAAAATGATCCAAAAGTAACCAGCAGGATTAGAATGGCAAAAATAATAATTTTATTTTTTCTCATAATAAGATTAGTTTATGATTTCCTTTGAAATGCCGGTGAGGAATCTCGCTTTAAGCAGCCCCTCCTCCCATTCCCCTCTGGCCGTAGAATCCCAGACAATTCCTCCTCCGATACCCATCTCGCCGGAATCGCCCTGGAGTAAAAGCGTGCGGATAGGAATATTGAAAAACATATCCTTATTAGGGGTAATATAACCGATGGCGCCGGTGTAAATCCTGCGCTCCTCCTTCTCCAGCTCATTTATGATCTCCATGGCGCGGATCTTCGGTGCCCCGGTAACCGATCCGGAAGGAAAGAGCGAAGCAAAAAGCTTGTAAATAGATACATTTTCCTCCACCCTCCCCTTTACGGTAGAGGTCATCTGGCAAAGTGTTTTATACCTGGCTACCTCAAAAAGCGCGGGGGCTTTAATATTAAACCCCACCCTGCCCAGATCATTCCTTAAGAGGTCGGCGATCATCACATTCTCCGCCCGGTTCTTCCTGTCATATTTAAGGCGAAAAGGCGCAATTAAATCGGAAAACACGCCGCTTCCCCTCGGCCAGGTTCCTTTCATGGGTTTGGTTACTACACGCGTAGATTCTTTCCTGATGAACATCTCCGGGGAAAGAGACAAAATGTGAAATTTATCTGTTTGGATATAAGCCGGGTAAGGCACAGGCTGCTCTCTGAGGAGCTGATTGTAAAAAGAAAGCGGGTCGCCGCGGAATTCAAAAAGCAATTTAATGCAGTAGGTGATCTGGTAGACATCCCCTTTGGCTATGTAATCGCGGATCGCGTTAATCTTTGAAGAATATTCATCCTGCGTAATGTTTAAGCGCAGATTCTCCGGGAAATTTTCAGGGGATAATTTCGCGCGGCTGATTTTGTTTTGTTGGGGCGCCTTATATGCCCCCAAATAGAGCAGCGGGAAATCATAGAGCTTATCCTTGCGCAACTTTTCTTCAAAGCAATACCCGGCTTCATAAGAAAAGAATCCTGCCAGGTAATATCCCCGCTTAAGCGCATCCTCCATATCCCTAAAAGTTGACGCGAATAAAGAAGGATCAAAACAGGATATGATAAACTCCGGGTCGCGAAACAAAAACGGATTTTTTTCAAACCGGGTTAATACATCCATAGCCTTATTATTCGTAACGCAATGCCTCGATAGGGTCAAGCAGGCTGGCTTTTTGCGCGGGCCAAAGCCCGAACACCACACCTACAGCCAGAGAAAATGAAGTTGCCAGGATTACGGAAAACAGGGAAACCCTGGCTGTCCACCCGGCAAAGACAGTAATTAATGTTGCCGCCCCCCATCCGAGGAGGACGCCAAAAACCCCCCCGATAAAAGACATAAGCATGGCTTCTATAAGAAACTGCACCATAATATCTTTATTAGTCGCCCCTATTGCCTTGCGCAGGCCAATCTCGCGCGTGCGCTCGCTTACTGAAACAAGCATAATGTTCATGATACCTATACCACCGACCAGCAAAGATATCGCGGCGATTACCCCAAGCAATAGCGACATAGTTTTAGTGGTTGTCTCAAGGGTTTTTCTGATATCCGACATATTGCGGATCTGGAAAGAATCTTCTTCATCTTTGCTCAGATGATGTTGTTTTATAATGATCTTGGAGATTAATTCCTGAGCAGAGTCGATCGCGCCGGGGCTGCTGGCTTCCACAAAAATAGCGTCAATATACTGCTTGCCAAAAACCCTGTACATCGCGGTAGTCACCGGCATAACTGCCACATCATCCTGGTCCCTGAATGTGCTGGCGCCCTTAGGGGGCAGGATACCGATAACCTTAAAGTTTAAAAGATTGATCTTGATGGTCTGTCCGATGGGATCCTCATCTCCGAACAATTCCCTGGCTACGGTTGTGCCGATAAGGGTTACCTTACCGCGCATCCTGACTTCTTCTTCAGTAAAAAACCTGCCCATAACCGGCTCGGCCGCGCGCATCTCTACATAATTTACACCCACCCCATCCACCTGGGTATTCCAGTTCTTATTTCCGTAAACCGTCTGTCCCCTCCCGGTTACCGAAGCATAAACCCGGCTTACTTCATTTCCCAATTTGGCCACTGCCGCTACATCGTTAAAAGTAAAACGTGTAACCGTTCCTGCCTGCAAAGAAACACCGTGCACCTTTGAAGAACCCGGCATCACGATCAATAGATTCGAGCCTAAAGATGCTAATTGCTTCTCAATAGCTTCCTTAGCGCCCTGGCCTAATGCCAGCATAGCGATGACCGAGGTAACGCCGATTAATATACCCAGGATAGAGAGGATCGAGCGCATTTTATGGGAGAGCATGGCAAATATTGCCTGACGTAAATAATCCAGGAACTTGGTTTCCCCGGAAACCTTACGCGTTTTTGAGAGAAGATTACTTACCAGGCTGTCTTCAATAGAGATTACGTCACTTATCTTTCTTTCTTCCTGCGTGCGCTCATCAGAAACAATCTGGCCGTCGCGCATCTGGATAATCCGGCGGCAACAAGCGGCGATCTCTTTTTCATGCGTGACAATAACTACGGTTTTGCCTTTTTGGTTAAGTTTTTGGAGTATGCCGATTATTTCATCTTTGCTTTTTGAATCAAGATTTCCCGTAGGTTCATCAGCTAATATGATCAAGGGTTCATTGACCAGTGACCTTGCAATTGCCACCCTCTGCTGCTGGCCTCCGGACATTTCATTAGGCCTATGTGATATCCTGTCTTTTAAACCCACCTCTTCGAGCTCCTGCCTTGCTTTATCTTTTAAATGCCTTTTCCCCGCGTAGATCAAGGGAAGCTCGGCATTCTCCAAAGCGCTCATCCGCGGCAATAAATGGAACTGCTGGAAAACAAACCCGATAAGCCTGTTTCTTAAAGTAGCTAATTCCGTATCGGATAGCCGGGTTATTTCTTTATCCCCCAAATAAAAAGAACCGGAATCCGGCCGGTCCAGTAATCCCAGGATATGCATAAGCGTGGATTTTCCCGAGCCTGAAGCGCCCATAATCGCCACGAATTCCCCGCTCTTGATCTTTAAGGATACGCCGGAGAGGGCTTTTACTTCCACCTTGCCCATCTGGTATGTTTTAAATATATTTTTTATCTCGATCATTTACTTAAACCTATTTTTTGCTGCCGTTGTTTTTCTTCTGCCCAAATGGCACAAACGGGCTAGAGCCTACATCGCTTGCGGGAAGAATGAATTTCTTATTTTTTATCACGACTACATCTTTTGTATTTATTCCTGAGAGGATTTCCACGTTTTTATCATCGGTGATCCCTAATTCCACAGGCTGGCGCATTGGTTGGTTCTGGCCCTCTTTTTTTACCAAGACAAAATCGCCTTCTTTATCTTTATGCACCGCCTCAACCGGAAGAAGCAGGGCGTTAACTTTACTATGCTCAATAAAATCTATGGTCGCGTTCATACCGGAGCGGAAAAATGCCGGGACTTCTTCCGGGACCAGATCAACTTCGTAGATGGTAACGTTGTTTACGGTTTTAGACTCATAATATATATGCTCAACAACAGCATTGATTTTATTATCCGGATAGGAGTCAAGAATGATGCTGGCCTTCTGTCCGAGCTTTATTCTTCCGATATCGGTCTCATCAACCTGGGCGCGGGCAATAAGATGGTCTGACAGAACAACTACCGCGTCCGCGGTAGTAACGGTTTGCCCGGGCTGAGTTGTAGCTACGATAACCTCCGCGTCAATAGAGGCCAATAACGCTATAGGCTTATAGGCCTCCTGCCAATATTTTAATTTTTCCTCTCCCTGTCCCCGGGCAGCATCTAAGAGTGCCGCCCTTTCAGTAGAGCTCATCCAGGCCAGGGTTTGGCCTGCTTTTACTTTTTGCCCCTCCTTGACTAAAACGCTCTCCACCCGTCCGTTGACCGGAGGTTTTATCTCGAGACGGTTCTTGGGCAGGACCGTGCCGGTAGTGGAGATAATCGTCTTGATTGAACCCAAAGTCGGGGATATCTCCTGGACTGTTTGGTTTATATCTGTTTTTGGCCTGACCTTCATCACGATAAATACGGCAACGATTAAAAGCACAGGGATAATTAACCAGATCTTTATTTTCTTATTCATACTCTAAGGTCTCTCCTTTCGCCTGGATCCAACTTGCTTCGGCTAGCAAGGCGCCGGCCTGCGCGTTCAAAAAATTACTTTTGGCCTTTACCAGATTATCTTCGATGATTGTCCAATTGTCAAAACTTACAAATCCTATGGAATATTGCGCCTGGGCTATTTTAGAGCGCTCCTCTGTGGCGCTTAATGCCATCTGCTGGACACCTACATTTTCTACCGCGTCCTGCAGGGCTGCCCAGGATTGCTGCAGGGTTAAAATAACTCCGTCCCGGCTGCTTCTTTCATTCTCCTCTAACTGGTTGACTAAAGCCCGGGCGCCGGAAACCTGCGCTATCCTTAAACCCCCTTCAAATATCGGCATAGATAAATTAAGGCCCAAATTCCATTGGTCGCTTCGGGGAGCCCAACGATTACCGGTTCTATTTGCCCCGGCACTGCCGGTAAGCTGCGGAGAAAAATTAGCATAAGCGGATTTCAGGCTGAACTCCGCTGCGCGTTTCTGGGCAATAAGCTGACCTAAAGCAGGGTTGTTCTTGGCCAAAGATTCAAAATCCGGCTTTACCAAAGCAGTATCTTTTACTTTGAAATCACCTTTGGCCTGCATGGGTACCAATTGTGTCCTGCCCATCTCCTTGGTCAGTTCCCTCCAGGCAACCTCAAGGCTTCTTTTGGCCTGAGAGATCCCGTATTTCGCATCAGCCAGGTCTGCTTCCGTAGTTAACAACGCTCCTTTATTTTCCAATCCTGATTCATATCTTAAGGTAATTAACTCCAGGTTGCTCCTTCTAATATCATAAATCTCTTCTGTTATATGCAACAAATCCTGGGCCTTTAAAAGGTCGACAAATGCCGAGCGCAGCCTGAACCTGACAGTCGCGGAGGTAAACTTGAAGCCTTGTTTTGAAGCGGCAACATTCTGTGAGGCGGCATTTACATTATTGATTGTCTGGATCCCGTCAAATAACAGTTGCGTGCCGGTTACCCCATAGCTATAAGTATCAACATTCCCGCTGCCTGAGCTAGACGCGCTTTTTGCGGTTTGCGCGCTTACATTTCCGGCTATCTGGGGAAATAAACCGCTTGCGGTTTCCTGTTTAGTGGCCACTGATTGCTTAACGCTCTCTTGCGCGGCAATTAAATCCGGATGATTCTTGGCTGCTTCTTTTATACAGTCCTGCCAGGTGAGCGGGCTTTCGGCGGCGTAAATATTCCTGAAACAACCCGCGAAAAGAATAACTAAGAGAATCCGGAAGAGCTTTAATTTCATTTATTTTTTCCCGCCCCGTTTAAAAAGATATCCAGGATAAAACCGGACATACGGCCTAAATTTTTTGCGCCTTTAGATTCCTCTTTGAGCCAGTTAAAAATTACCGACATGAAAATAGGGATGAGGATATCCGCTATTTGCCTGGGGCTAAAATCACTCCTGATTACCTGCTGCTCCTGGGCAAACTTAACTAATTGGCTGACAAACTCCCTGTGCTGGCCGACTACGGACAACTTATGAAACCTGCCTACTTTTATTGCCTGGCTTTTATTTCCTTCCGAAACAAATATGCGGAAGAAATCCCGGTTCCGCTCGAAAAATGAGAGCTTCTCGCGGATAAATATTTCCAGCCTCTGCCTTGCCCCCTGGGCCTTAGCCGTCTCTTCCTTTAAAATGGTCAACAGATCGCTGTATTTATGCTCAAGCAGGGAAAAATACAGCCCTTCCTTATCCTTAAAATAAAGATAAACGGTCCCGGTGGCATATTGCGCTTCTTTGGCGATATCCTGCATAGTTGCCTCATAATAGCCTTTCAAAGCAAACACATGCTCTGCCGCCCTCAAGATATCCGCCTGGCGTAATAACCTGTCTCTTTCTCTCCTGCTTAAGGTGAGATCCTGCGTATCCGGAATGAATTTGTCTTCAATTAATGAATTTACGTTCATAAACAAAGTATATGATATTTCCGGAAATTTTGCAAGGAAAATTTTTAGTTAATTAACGGGAAGGA
>JBAZQO010000083.1:0-2596 GCA_041645145.1 Candidatus Omnitrophota bacterium | reverse complement strand
CCCATGTTCAAACAGCCTACGGTCATTAATAAAGATAAAACTGAAGCGCGTATACCGGAATTAAGCGAAATAAAAGATAGGGTGAAGCAGGCTTTTATCCAGGAGGCAGCGAAAAAATCAGCTGATAAAAAGATTAAAGATTGTCTTAGCCAACTGGCCACAGAAGAATTCCTGGCAGCCGGCCGCAAATTGAGGTTAAAAACAGGTTCTACGGGATCATTCAAATACGGAGGATTTATTGACGGGCTCGGACCTGCACAGGTTTTCTGGGAGGCTGCCTATGGCCTGAAGGAAAACCAGGCCAGCCGGATCATATCTCTGCCCGCGGGTTTCTATATCATTAAGATAAAGTCCCTGGCCCCTGTTGACGCAGCACGCTTTACAAAAGAAAAAGCGGATTTCGCCGGAAAAATACTCCTTGAGAAGAAACAAAGTTATTTCAATACCTTTGTTGAAGAACTGAAGAAAAAGGCATAAAAATGGGGTCAGAAAAATGGGGTCAGAATTATTTTTTATAATATAAAAAATAATTCTGACCCCATTTTTAGAACCGTCCCCTACTTATGCGCTTACCTTTATGGCGTTGACCGGGCAGGAATCCGCTACTTCCTGCAAATTACAAGTCGCGCAGCTGGACGCCTTAATATGGGCGATCCCATCACCCTGCACCTCAAAAACCTCCGGGCATGACTGCTCGCATAAACCGCAACCTACGCATGTAGAAACATCAACGGTGACCTTTGCCATGGCTTTATCTTTCCGAAAGATTTTCAAACATCTCTTCGTGATTTACCTCTTCCGACAATATGTGCGTAACCAGCTGATAAGTAACATTATCTTTGCCTAATGTCTTCTTGGCGATTTTATTGTAAACCTCGATCGCCCCAGCCTCTGCCTCTGCGACAATACGAATGATGCGGTTGATATCCGCGGTGTTTTTCGGCGGCATTAAATACGCGGCATTAGCGCCTTTTTCTAGATCCATAGGATTGGCTACCGGAACATCCCCTAACTTTATGATCAGGTCCGCTAATTCACCGGCGTGCTCTAATTCATCCTTGGCTATCTTATTCAACATCTCCTGTATATCTTCATAGGCGCGGCCGGAAACTATCTGGGCCATATACCAGTAAAGATAAAATGCCAACCATTCGTCGCAATATGCCTTATTCAAATCCTTGGTCAACTCCTTTAAGCTTAAATCCACAATTGCCCTTGCTTGTTTTCCCATTTCTAACCTCCTTGTCTACCTAGACAACACCCGCGCAATTCCAATTAGCGCGGGGTGTCTATGTGTACGAACACAACGCCGGCTCATCCGATAAAGCCGGGTATTTCTTAAGCTTCTGCCTTAAGATTATACTTCTTTATATTGTTATCCGCAATATCCTGGATTTTCTTGATCTCTTCAGGATTATTGAGGAGGTGTTTAAACCTGCCCTGCGACTTTAAATATTCCTCTACCGGCTTGGGAACAATTTGTTTGCGGCCGGATAAAACCCCGTTTTCATATTCAAATAAGGGGTAAAGCCCACAATCAACCGCTAATTTTGCCACCGGCAGCATCTGGTCAGTCTCGTGCCTCCAGCCTAACGGGCAGGGGACATGCACCTGGATATATTTAGGCCCCTTAATAGAGATGGCTTTTTTCACCTTACGCTGCAGGTCCTGCGGAAAGCCCGCGGAAGCCGTAGCTACGTAAGGAATACCATGCGCCAGGCAGATCTCCGGCATGGGTTTCTTCGGCCGGATATTCCCCGAGGACTGCGCGCCCGCAGGGCTGGTCGTGGTATTTGTGTCAAAAGGCGTAAGCCCGCTGCGCTGAGCGCCCGTGTTCATGTAAGCCTCGTTATCATAACAGACATACAAAATATCATGGCCACGCTCCAGCATCCCGCTTAAGGCCTGCAAGCCGATATCCGCGGTTGAGCCGTCTCCACCCTGGGCAATGACATTTATAGTTTCTTTTTTGCCTAAATATTTCAGTGCCGCTTCAATGCCTGATGCCACTGCGGCAGAGTTCTCAAATAAAGAATGGATCCAAGGAACCCCCCAGGCAGTTTCCGGATACTTTGTGGTAAAAACCTCCAAGCATCCGGTATTATTGGCGATGATCGTATTTGCGCCTGCTGCTTCAATAACTAAACGCGCGGCAATTGCCTGGCCGCACCCCGCACAGGCTGTATGTCCGGATTTAAATAAAGGGCTATTCTCCATATTCTTCCTTAAGCAGCTCCGGTTTCAAATCCACAAAATCCGAGTTGACTTCCTTGGCGCCCAACCTTCTGAATATTTCATGTATGGTTTCCAATGTGATATCCCTTCCGCCTAAGCCGGCGACAAAGCTGCTGATCATCTTCGGGCCTTTTTTCTTGCCGTAAAATGCCGCCTTCAACTCAACGGCAACCGGCGCGTAAGCGCCCAGGGAAACTGCCTTATCCAAAACCGCAACCTTAGTTACGTCTTTTAAGGCTTCATAAACCCTGGCGTATGGGAATGGACGATAGGTAATAATGCGCAGGAGTCCGACCTTCTTGCCTTTCGCGCGCTGCTCATCCACCGCCTCCTTGATCGTGCCGCAAACTGAACCCATGGC
>JBAZQO010000071.1:0-4217 GCA_041645145.1 Candidatus Omnitrophota bacterium | reverse complement strand
TCATTTATCCTCACCTTTTGATTCTTCAGTGACCATGGCAATATCTTTCTTCGGGCAGATATCCGCACATACGCCGCAGCCCTTGCAGAAATTGTAATCCACTCCAAAGGTATTCTTCTCTTTTCCGTAAACGCATCCCTCCGGGCAGATCAATAAGCACATCCTGCAGGCAATACAATCCTTATGCAGGTAATGCGGCCGGCGACTAACTCTCCAACTGCCGGTTTTATCGCCTTTACTTTTGGATGGATTTACGGTTAATGGACCGAACATTAATTTGCCCTCTAATTTAAATTCTTTATAAACTCAAAACCTTCTTTAACTGCCTGGATATTGCCCTCCTGGGCTTTCCCAACGAATCTCTTCTTAACCACCTCAATAAGGTTGTCCAGCTTCAGTTCTCCGGTGGCAGCGGCAAAAGCGCCGATCAAAGCAGTGTTCCCCAAAGGCCTGCCGATGTTTTTCATGGCGATTTCACTGGCCGGAACCACAAAAACCTTCTGTTTGGCCTTTAATTTGGGCAGCTCTATCTCCTCTTTGCCGTTGATGATGGCTACGCCATTCTCCTTCAGGCCGGAAAAACAGTTATAACCGCGCATAAGCGTGGAATCAACGATAATTACGTAATCAGGCTCATAAATCTGGCTGCGCAGGCGCACCGGGTCGCTGTCCACTCGCACAAAGGCGTTCATCGGCGCGCCCATCCTGGCTGCCCCAAAGTTGGGAAAGGCGTAAGGGTATTTGCCCTCGTTAAAGTAGCTAAAACCCAATAATGCTGCGGTAGTGATTGCGCCCTGACCTGCGCGGGCATGGATCCTGATCTCTTTCATGCTACTCCTAAATAGACAAACAAAAGTTTTTTAATTATATAGCTTATGCCTTATTTTGTCAAGCAAGTTTATTTTAGAGGTTTTTGCGGATAAAGGCGGAGGTTTGACTAAGTAGGCTCAAAATCCCTTCTGCATCTTGCGTATCCAGAGAGCCCAAACCGCATGCCGGGCTGATCATAAGCCTTTCCAGTAAAAGTTGGCGGTCAATCCCTTTCTTAACCAGGATATCCAGGCCGGATTTTATCTTTTTCGCCAGCTCTTCCGGGGTCTGCCTGCCGTTATACCCCTGGGTAGGCACAATCCCCCAGCAGATGATCCCCCCTCTTTTGAGAAAGCTGTTAAGATTATCCGGATAAAGCAGGAACCTCTCCTGGAAATCAAAGGCATCAAAATTAATGATATCAATGCCTCCTGAATCCGTGAGCATGGACCAATCGGTATTGCCGCAACAGTGTATGCCAACCAGGCAATCCTGCGCCTTAAGGCTATCAACGAGCTCGGAAAAAACATCAATTACGTCATTGCGGTTAACCGGCGTATAGGCAGAACCAACGCAGGCCAAATACGGCTCATCGAAAAACATGATTATTTTCCTACCGAACTGCTTAAACAGCTCCAACTGCCAGAGCGCTTTCATGCTTAAGCCCTTGGCCATTGCCTGCATTAATACTTTATCATGCAAAATGGGGCTACCGTCTGAATCGTTGATCCCGGCGCAAAATGTAAAAGGACCGGTAACCTGGCACTTAATAAATTCCATTCCGGATAAATCCGCAGCTTTAAGGCGCTGGTAAAAAGCGTGCAAGCCCCGGGCATAATCCTGGCTTATCTTAAAATACGGCAGATCTCCAGCGATAAACCTTTCGTAGAAAAGTTCCAACTCTTTTTCTTTATCCTGGGGGATAAAGCGCAACGCGCCGGAATCAATTTTAAGCCCAGGCAGATTTTCGCTGAATTGCGCGATCATCCCCTCGGCTGGATCGCGCTTAGGCATCTGCGGCCAGAAAGGCGCGCCAGGTACGCAACGCAAAACCAGGTCTACCGCCTTTTGCGCGTCAACTAAAGGCAGGCTGCCCACACCGGTTGCCAGGCCTTTCAATTCCTTCATACCTTTTCCCTCTTTAAAGTCCCGCTGGGCTGCATCTGGACTATTTCTTCCACTCTTACCTTTAAAATTACAAACTGTTCAGGAATAGCCACTTCATAGGACTTGTGCGCCTGGCCATTAGTCACCCCTTCGATAACCCTTTTTGCGGAGAGGTCAATCTGCTTATCCCGCAGCTCTTTAAGTACTATTGCGTACTCCTGGCCGCTATTAATAATTTCCACTTTGCCGTTTATCTGATAACCCATAAGGCTGTTACTCTCCAGAAAGGAAAGCGAAACCCGCGGGTTAACCTGGAGGTTACGGAAGGTCCTGCCGATAATATAATCCACCAGATAAATATAATCCCCCTCTACTTTTAATAAAAATTTAGGGGCAGCATTAGGACTGGACTCTAAATCAGAGGTGGCTACGCTGATAAACTCCCTGGACTCTATAAGCGCCTTTATGTTCTTGTTAATCATTTTTTTAGCCGGAACCCTTCGGTGACGCTGTCAGCTAAGACATTGGCAAAAGCCGCCTCAAAATCATAGACCGCGTTAAAATCAGCCAGGCAGTCTTTCTCATTCATGGACAAAAGCTTATACTCAATCATATTAAAAACGATATTACCGAAATCCCGGGTCTGATTTATCCCCCAGTGCGACAATACCGAGCGGGCCAGAGCGCCGTACTGGTCAACCGCGTAATCACGCAGTCCGCACGCCAGCTCCTTGCCGGAAACATGCGACTTTCTTTTAAGCTTACCTTGCGTAAAAGTCAGGCCCCGCAGCAGGAATTCATAAGCATCCGGCTTATACCTTTGGTCCTTACCGCATATTTGATCTACTAAATCATGGAATTTTCTCATTTTTTTCTTTGAACAGCTTTTTGTAATCCGTGGGAAAAATGTTCCCGTGCCAGATTACGCTACCTGTTTTATCCAGGATAATATATGTAGGCACGCCGATAAGCTCATAATGATACGCCGCGGCGGAATTTTTATCCAAAAGCACTCTGAGCATAATCATGTTCTTATTAATAAACCTGCGCACTATGTAATCTGACTCGCCGACATTTACGGCAAAAACCGTTATCCCCTCTTTGCTCAATTGAGGCGACATCTGGTTCAGCGTTTTTATTTCCTGGCGGCAATAAGTACACCAGGTAGTCCAGAAAAAAAGCATTGCCGGCTTGCCTTTATAACCGGAAAAATTAACCGGTTTAGCATTTAACTCATCTAATATGATATCCTGCGCCAAAGCCATATTAGTAAGGCCTAAAACCAAAAAAATCAGAACCGTCGATAAAAATATCGCGCCTTTTCTTGGCATATGCATTAAAATCTCCTTATCGCTGTAAATATAAAATACGCTCCGGCTAAGACCATAATTGCCGCGCAAAACTTCTTTACGATAACCATCCATTTGCCGGATCCGGGCAGACCGGAAATACCGGCGCCGAAGGTCCCGAGGATAATAAAAATCAACCCCATGCCATAAGAAAAACTGAACAACAAAAACCCTCCGTAGAATATATTTTTCTTAGTCGACAAATATGCCAATATTGAACCCAAAATCGGCGTCAAACAGGGTGAAACCATTAATCCTGAAACAAGGCCCAATAACAGCGCCGAGAAATAGTTTCCTCTTTCCCGGAGGTGAGGTTTTAAGTTCAAAGTAAGGTTGAAATTAAATACATTAAACATGGAAAGCCCGAAAATCAAAATAAGTATTCCCGCGATAAGATTAACCAGGGGACTTGAGTTGAATTTCCCGAAAATGCTGCCGGTTAATACCGCCAGAATACCCAGGAATGAATAGGTAAGGGCGATTCCGGTAACATAGAATAGGCTCAAGAAAAAACCTTTGGTTTTTGAGTCCTGGGCATTGCCTACGATGTAACCTACGCTAACCGGGATAAGCGGATAAACGCAAGGGGTCAGGCTTGCCAGGAACCCCGCGGCAAAAGCAATGATAAAATCAAAATAGCTACCTGATAGAAGCATCAATCCACCTTAAGTATGGCTTATACCCGGCAATGACCGGAAGGGCGATAATCTCCGGGAGCTTATAACTATGCAGAGATTTAATCAACCTGATAATCTGCGGGAATTTTGCTTTTGTTGACTTGATCATAAGTAAAGACTCCTTGGCCTTCTGGACTTTAGCTTCCCAGAAAAACAAAGAGTCAACCTTATCCAAGATGTTGACGCAGGCTGCTAACTTTTTTCTGATCAACCCTGAGGCGATCTTTTGCGCCTCCCTCCTGTTGCCTGCGGTAACAAATATAACTATATGCAT
>JBAZQO010000032.1:0-12050 GCA_041645145.1 Candidatus Omnitrophota bacterium | reverse complement strand
ATCCTGCCCAGCTGCGAGCAAAGATCAAAAACTAAAATAGGGTCTTCCGTAGCCATGCTTACCTTATAATCACAGCTTTCAGCCTGTTTCTGGCATTGGCTGACTATTAAATCGCTTCCAAACTCCTCAAGAGAGCTTTTGATTATCTTTGCCGAACTGTTTTTAGAATGTAAAATAAATTCCAGGGTATATTTAGCGATCATTTAAGCATTATCACAGAAATCATCCTGCCGGCTGATTCAGCTTCTTTGCGGAAAGAGAAAAAGTCTTTATTTTCCGAGAAGGTGCATAGTTCGGGATCGAATATATTTTCCTCCTTGACCCCGCTCTCCAGCAGCTGTTTCCGGTTAATTGAAGCGATATCCATAAAAATACGGCCGCCCCTGTTAATCAGGCCAAAGGGAAAATTGCTTTTAAAATCCTTCTCTACCTCAAAACAGCAGGGGCCAATAGACGGGCCAAAACCAACCAAAAGCTCAGGCGCCCTGCTGCCAAACCTTTCCCGCATAACCCTGGCTCCTTCTCCTGCAATATTTTTCTCGGTGCCGCGCCAGCCGGCATGCAAAATAGCGATTGCCGCAGTAGCGGGATCATAAATAAAAACCGACAGGCAATCCGCGGTTAATATGGCAATGGGGATATTTCTTTGATCGGTGATAAAACCATCGGTAGCGGCAATCGAACTATCATATTCTAAAGCCCCGCTGCCTTTATTTGCTTCAGTTACATATTCAATCTTCTTTCCGTGCACCTGCTTGGCGCACACTAGAGAGCGGTAATCAATACCTATAGCCGAAAGGAATGCCTTGCGGTTTTCCAAAGAATCCCAGCTTTCCCCGTAACATAAAGACATATTCCCGTCGCGCCGGCTGCTGAAAGCCGCGGTTACAGTCTTTAAACCGAATTTTTCCAAGGGATTATAGATGCGCATCTATTTCTACCAGTTTGTCGCGTGAATTCTGGCCGATCTTAATTCTTATTTTATATTTTTTTACCTTAAAATGCCCGCTTAAGAAATCGATGAGCTGCGAGTTCGCCATCCCTTGCTGAGCCGACTTAGTAAGATTCACCTTTAGGTTATTTCCTTCCTGCTGGATGCGGTTACGGCTTGAGCGTGGAATGACACGGACATTAAAGATCATTGGCTGGTTTTATTTAGATTCGATCTGTTTGGTATCCTGGATATCCGTCAGGCGCACGCTTACCTTATCCAGGTGCTTCTGCGCGTCGGCATACTTGGTATTGGCGTTGAGCAGGTGATTGCCCAGGATATCAAAATCCTCCTTGAGCTTGTCCGTCTCAATGGAAAGGCCGCCTAAACTTTTTAAGATCATCTTGGCGTTCTCCTCCACTTTCAGCCCGCGCAGGCCCAGACAGATTACCTGCAGATAGGCATAAAAAGTATTCGGCGAAACAGGGATGACTTTTTTAGACATACTGTAAGAAAAAATATCCTCTTTGATGATCACCTCGTAATAGACATTCTCCGCCGGGATATACATTAAGGCAAAATCATAGGTATTCTCCGCGGGCAAAATGTATTTCGCGGCGATCTCATTGATGCGGTTTTTTACGTCCTGGATGAATTTCTTGCGAAAGGATTCTTTTGTTGGCTCATCGCCGGCATCCAGCATCTTCTGAAAGTTTTCCAGGCTGAACTTCGCGTCAACCGGGACCAGGCGCTCCCCCAGGCGGATTACCGCGTCCACGGCATCGGCGCTTTTAAAACGGTATTGCGTCTCATAGTGCTCCTTAGGTAAAACCTGGGAAAGCAGGTTCTCCAATAAGGTTTCCCCCATTACCCCGCGGAACTTCGGGGCGCGCAGGAGATCCTGGAGGCTGGAGATATCTTTACTTATAGCAATAATCTGCTTATTCGTCTCCTCCAGCTTCCCCAACTGCTCTTTTACGCTACCGAAAGCAGAGGTAGCGCTGCCTAAGTTCTGGCCGATGATTTTATTGGCCTCCTGAAGCGACTGGTTCATCTGGTTCAAGCGCTCATTAACCTGCGAAGAGATCTTTAAGACCATCAAGACAATAAATGCGGCTAATGCCAGAAATAGTATTGCGGCTAAAATAATCATAAAATATTATACCACCGGAGACCCGGTAATTAAAGCAAATAATCCTGTTTGACCCTTTTAACGGAACGGAAGATATTCTTTTTTATATCCGGGCAAACCTTTTCCAGCTCCCGGATGATGCGACCTACTCTGTTGCGGTTTGAGGTAACGGAGTGCGGGCATACGCAGGTATCGTGCCCTAATTTTGCCTCCCTGGCAAAACGGATTATCAAACGCTCCTCTACGTATGCCAACGGACGGATAAGGGTAATCTTACCCTTAAACAACTCCTGCTTTGGCACCATGCTTGAGATCTCCCCCCGAAAAAACAGGTTTAACAGCACTGTCTCGATAATATCATCCAGGTGATGGCCCAGGGCGATCTTGGCGCAGCCGAGCTTATTGGCCGCGATAAACAGTTCTTTTCTCCTGTTCCAGGAGCACCAGAAGCAATTAATTTTGCTCTTTTCTGTTTTTTTAAGCGTGTCGGATTTTATAATCTGGTATTCGACATTCAGCTTCTTGAAATATTTCTCAAGTTTACCGGATATGGATTTGGGATAACCCATATCAATATGTATGGCAACTACATCATACTTTATGGGCACAAATGCCTTACGGTCAAGCAGCAGGCGCAATAAAGTCAGGCTATCCTTGCCCCCTGAGACGGCAACCGCAATCTTATCGCCGTCGGCGAGCATCTGGTAGTCCATGATCGCCTTGCCCATACGCTTGGAGATATAGTATTCCGTGCCCTGTAGCGTTCCCATATATTTTTCAGGGACGTTTCTGGATCTAAAGCAAGAACTGTCCCCTCTGGGGACAGTTCTACGATTGATTCCAGAAACGTCCCTACCTCTACCTACCGGAATCAGAAACCATCCTGCGGATCTGGCGGTTGACCGGATGCCTGAGCAGCTTCTCAAGGCCTAGCGGCAAGCGCAGGGACCAGTTTTTCGGGCTGATTGTCCCCGGTACATTTACTCGGTACTGATAGGGATCGCCTTTAAATACCCCCGATAAACCCAGCAAATCTCTTATTGAATGGATGCAAAATATCGCCCGGGAGTTTAAGGTAAACTGAATTACCCTTGCCAGAAGCTCATTACTTGCCTCTTCAGCAACCGGCCCGGGGCAAGCCAGCAGCTTCCAAAGCTTTTCTTTTTCCCCATAACTATTTTCGTAAAGCTCAATAAAATCCCTTAGCTCTTCTTTTTTTCTACCTAATATACAAAGCAGCTTATCTATACAATTAATTTCATTTTTCCAGCGCAGGCGTCCGTGAAACGAAAGGCTGGAATCAAAAAGTTCAAGCCTTACCCGGAGAAAATCTATTCCCCTGTCCCTGCACTTCCTTAAAAACAGGCCTTCATCTACCGTGCCTGCTTCATACTGCCACCAAGCCTTCCAGTTAGTAGTATCGTGCGTAGAAAGCATGGCTACGGCAAGCTGCCGATACTCTTCAGGCAGCAGAAAGTCATGCTTAGTCTTCCAATCCTTTACCCAGCGCTGTACCTCGTTGCCGGGGATACCGAATTCAAACAGGGTATCAGTGCAGCATTTGGGGATCACTCCCAGGTCTTCACCGCAAAGCAGCATCTTTGTATTTTGCGCCAGAATACTTAAGATTTTACGACCCTGCTCCGGCCAAAGGCGCTCATCAGGCGGATCAAATGATCCGTTCAATCCCTGGTTCTCCAGGGGCTCATTATAAGGGATAGCCCAGATGCGAAAAAGCCCTACAACGTGGTCAATACGCAGGATATCATAAAACACCTGCGCATATTCCAGCTTTTCCTTGATATAACGGTAATTGTCTTTGGCAATATTTTCCCAATTATAGGTCGGCATTCCCCAACGCTGCCCCTTGGAACAATACATATCCGGCGGCGCGCCGACGGCAAAACCCAGCTTGAAGAATGCCGGATGCGCCCAGACATCCGCGCTGTCGCGGGAAACCAATACCGGCAGGTCACCTTTCAGAAAAATACTATTTTTAGCGGCATAATCCCTGGCCGCCTTGAATTGCTTAAAAAGAACCCACTGCATCCACATCTGGAAAACTATCTTCTCGATATTATCCTGCTGGAAATCCTGCAAGGCCTGCCTGTCGCGATTTTTAAAAGCCTCCTCCCACTCATACCATGGCTTATCCTGATGATACTCTTTCAACACTTTAAAAAGCGCGAAATCCTGCAGCCAATAAAAGTTTTCCCGCTGGAACTCTTCGAAATCCAACGCCACGCCCAGATCCTGAGCCAGGTAAACATCCCAGAGCAGCCGCAGCTTTTCATTTTTTACCGTATAATCAACATGAAGATAATCATCACGGCTAGACTGGAATTTCTTTTCTCTTAGGGGGGGGAAATCCTTTAAACAAATATAAGACTCCTCAAGGGCAAAGGAGCTGGTGGCGTCATAAGGGCAGAAGAGCGGGCCGGTTTCGTTCATGGGCAACAGCTGAATTATGGAGTTGCCGGTTGATTTTGCCCAGTCAACAATCAGTTTTAAATCGCCCAGGTCTCCGATCCCATAGCTGTCTTTGGAGTACACGGTAAACAGCGGGATCAAAACCCCCGCGCGCTTCTTAAAACCAATTTTCTTCCAATTATCTCTGGATATGCTAGCAGAAAGATGGTTTTCGATTGTGTTTTCCGGCATATTTATAAGTTATCCCGCAGGTTGGAGAACCGCGGTTTGGCTTCCGATAGCCAAAGCCGTAGGAAGGACCAACTGGATTATCTTATCCGCCCAAAATAAAGATAACAAAGCTGCCAGGGAGAGAAACGGCCCGTAAGGTATAGTGTGGTCTTTTTTTGTGACTAAATTTACGATGCCGATAACTACGCCTAAAAATGGGGCAATGAAAAAGGTAAGCAGGGCCTTTTGCGGGCCCATGAACGCGCCGATCATAGCCAGGAGCTTCACATCCCCTCCGCCCATGGATTCGGTCTCTCCGTTGATCGCCGGCCTTTTCAGCCATTTAAAATAAACCAGGTCAAAAAGCTTGCCGGTTGAATAAATGATCAGGCCACCTGCGATTATACCCGATAGAGAACGCAGCATGGGAAGAAAACTATATTTCAGGGGATTAAACGCCAGCCCCGTTACTGAGAGCATGATAAAACCTATGATCATGCCCCCCACTGATATCTCGTCGGGAATAATGCGGTGCGCGATATCCACAAAGGTAGCGATGATCAAGCCCCAGAGCATAACCATATACAGAAAAAAATCATAGCTTAGGCCAAAACGGTTAAAAAGCGCGACCATAAGCCCCGCAGTCGCCAGCTCAACCAAAGGATAACGCAGGGGGATCTTTTCTTTGCAAAAACGGCACCTGCCTTTAAGCAGGATATAGCTTATAAAAGGAATATTGTCATAACCCGGGATCCTTTTCTGGCATCTGGGGCAGTGCGAACGCGGCCAGACCACGGATTCGCCTTTAGGCATACGGTGGATGCAGACATTCAGAAAACTCCCCACTATAGAACCAAAAACAAAAACGATTATCCTTGCCAGCATAGTTTCTCCTTTTTTGTACAAAAGCTAAGCATGACCCTCTAACGCCTTTTGCATTACCTCTTTTGGCGCGGCTTTGCCTGTCCAGATCTCAAAGGCGATCATTCCCTGGTATAAAAGCATGCCTAAGCCATTTGATACCCGGATGCCTCTTTCCTTTGCCAGCCTCAATAATTTTGTCTCTTTGGGATTGTAGATCAGATCATAAACCAGAATATTCTTACCAAGAAGATTTAGGTCAATCACGCAGGGATCGCTTTCCTTCAGGCCGATGGGAGCGGCATTAACCAGCAAGTCAGCTTCTCCCAGAGGCATCCCTGCGATAGAACCGGCGTGGTTAACGATAATTCCTTTGAAATTTTCTTTTAAATGGCTTACCAATTTCGCGGCCTTATTACTATCCACGTCGTAGATAGTAATGGAACCGGGGTTTTCTTTACATAGATAAACTGAGATTGCCCTCCCTGCGCCTCCGGCTCCCAGGATTATGACCGCCTTTGCCTTCGGCTCAAACTTTAAGTCCTCCTTTAAGTTCTTCAAAAATCCTTCCCCGTCGGTATTAAACCCTTCCAAAATATTGCCTGTAATCCTGATGGTATTGACTGCGCCTATAATTTTGGCCTCATCCGAGATTTTATCCAGAAAAGTGAGGATTTTTTCTTTATAAGGTACCGTTACATTCAGGCCGTAAATATTGTTTTCGGGTAAGGAACCGAAGAAAGATTCCAGTCCCTCTAGCTTTAATTCAAATAACCTGTATTCCGAGTTTATTTTTAACGCCCTGAATGCGGCATTATGCATGAGAGGGGAAAGGCTGTGCGAGAGGGGTAAACCTATGAGGCCGTAAATTTTCTTTTCTGAAGGCGTCATTTTT
This sequence comes from Candidatus Omnitrophota bacterium, assembly GCA_041645145.1. Taxonomy (GTDB): domain Bacteria; phylum Omnitrophota; class Gorgyraeia; order Gygaellales; family Profunditerraquicolaceae; genus UBA6249. Next base: position 5,591 of record JBAZQO010000032.1, on the reverse strand, counting down.
TGAAAATTATGCTGAAGAACATTTTCCAGTGCTCTTCCCGGAAATAATTGAACGGCTGGGTATACATCTTTATTAACTCGTAGGTGATCTCATCCTCGGTCAGCTGCCTTCTCTTGCTCACTAAACCCGGCTCTTTGGGGCCGGCCTTCGGGAAGATACCGTAAATTATATTCCAGAACTTTTCCCAGTCGCCTCTGTTAAAATCCCTGAACGGCGCTCCTATATAAAGCTTAAGCTCGGTTTCCCTCACAAGCAGGGAAACAGGCCTGTGCCTTTTAGCCTCATAGTTCAGGTCGTAGGAAACATAATCGACGTAATCTTTGGCTTTATCCAGGTTTACCCACAATAGATCTTTTATTTGGCCCTGGTATTTGATGATGAAGAGCAGGGAAAGAAAACCGGCAACCAACAGGATTTTTGGCAGGAGTCTTTTAAATGACATACTTATTTACGGCATTCAGGTACGCTAATATTGAAGCCTCAATAATATCGGTGCTTGAGCCGCTGCCGCTGTATATAATGCTTTTGATCCTCAGCTTAAGGTTAGCATGCCCCAGGGCATCTTTTCCGGAAGTAACTGCCTCCAGGCGAAAATCCTCAAGCTTTGCTTTAAGATGAGTGATTTTATCCAAGGCCTTAAAACAGGCATCCACCGGGCCATCACCGCTTGACTCAACACTAAGAAGCTTGCCTTTTTTATCCAGGGTAATTTTTGCGCACGGCTTGATCTTAGTGCCGGAGGAAATTACAAAGCTATCCAGTTTCCAGACCGGCTTAATTACCCGGATTTCATCTTCGACAATAATCCTTAAATCATCATCGTAAATATCCTTTTTTTTATCCGCCACATCCTTAAAGCGCGTAAAAGCGCGATTTAGCTGTTTTTCATCAAGCTTAAAACCCATATGCTTAAGCCTGTCGCCAAAGGCATGCCTTCCGGAATGCTTACCCAAAACTAGCTGGCTTGAAGATATGCCAACATCATGCGGATCCATAATCTCATAAGTAGAGCGCTTCTTTAAAACCGCATCCTGATGAATTCCGGATTCATGAGAAAAGGCATTTCTTCCAACGATGGCTTTATTCGGAGGGATAAGGAAATCGGTTAAGTTGCTGACCAGCCGCGATGTGCGATAAATTTCTTTGGTATTGATTTGGGTAAAGAAATCACCGAATACATCTTTACGTGTTTTTAAAGCCATGACGATTTCTTCCAGAGACGCATTCCCGGCACGCTCCCCTATACCGTTAATTGTGCAATGCACTTGGCGCGCCCCTGCCAATATCGCTGAGAGCGAATTAGCGGTAGACAAACCCAGGTCATCATGACAATGAATAGCGATGACCGCTTTTTCAATATTGGGAACGTTATTCCTGATATCCGTAATCAGGGAATAGATCTCCTGAGGATAGCTGTAGCCGACGGTGTCCGGAATATTAATTGTGGTTGCTCCTTCATTGACAACGCTTTCAATGACCCGGTAAATAAACTGCCTTTCTGAACGCGTGGCATCTTCAGGAGAAAACTCGATATCCGCGCAACGCCTGCGCGCAAAGCGAGTTGCGTCTTTAGCGATCTTAAGGATCTCCTCTTCCGCTTTTCTGAATTTATATTGCAGATGAATTTTAGAAGTAGCCAGAAAAATATGGATGCGTGGATGCTTTGCCGGTTTTACCGCTTGCGCCGCAGACACAATATCCTGCTTTAAACAACGGGCCAAGCCGCAGATAGCGCTTTTTTTAATCTTCAGGGATATATCTTTTACTGCCTGAAAATCTCCGGGTGAGGCAACGGGAAAACCCGCCTCAATTACATCCACGCCCAGCTTTTCAAGCTGAAAGGCAATTTCAAGTTTTTGCTGCGGGTTTAAAGACGCGCCCGGCGCCTGCTCCCCATCCCGCAATGTCGTATCAAATATAATTATCTTTTCCATATTTTTACCTAAAGCAGCAGGCATGCCTGCTGCCTACCGTCTAACATAACACAAATCTTATTTCCTCATCCATGGCATCATCTCGCGTAACTGCTGCCCCACTTTTTCTATTTGGTGCTCCTCGCCGGCCTTCATTAAGCTGTCAAAATTCTTGCGTCCCTCCTCATTCTCCTTAATCCATTCGCGGGCAAATTTTCCGCTCTTTATTTCCTTAAGAAGTTTCTGCATGGTTTTACGCGTCTTCGGCGTGATGATCATCGGGCCCCGGGTTAAATCCCCGTAACAGGCGGTATTAGAAACCCTGCGGCGCATCCCGCTTATCCCGTATTCCTGGATCAAATCTGTGATAAGTTTTAATTCATGCAAAACCTCAAAATAGGCGATCTCCGGCTGGTATCCTGCCGCGATCAAGGTATCAAAACCCGCCCTGATCAGTTCCGTAACCCCTCCGCAAAGAACCGCCTGCTCACCGAATAAATCTGTCTCAGTTTCCTCGTCAAAGGTGGTCTCAATTACCCCTGCTTTGGTCGCGCCGATGGCCTTAGCGTATGCTAATCCTAATTGTTTAGCCTGGCCGGTCGCGTCTTGAAAAACTGCCAATAGAGAGGGGACACCTTTACCTTCCTCGTACATACGGCGGACTAGCGCTCCGGGGCCTTTGGGCGCCACCATAAACACATCAACATTTTTTGGAGGTTTTATCTGTTTGAAACGGATATTAAACCCGTGCGAAAAACAAAGCGCCTTGCCTTTTTTTAAATTCGGCTTGATTGATTCCTTGTAAACTTTTGCCTGCACGTGGTCCTGGGTCAGGATTTGAATAATATCCGCCGCCTTTGCCGCCTCTAGCGCGCTTACAGGGTTAAAACCGTCTTTTTTTGCCTGTTCATAATTGGGAGTCCCTTCCATCTCTGAGATAATTACCTTGCAGCCCGAATCCCTCAGGCATAATGATTGCCCGCGGCCCTGTATGCCGTATCCGATAATCGCGATTGTCTTGTCCTTCAAAATATTCAAATCCGCGTCTTGGTCATAATAAATCTTTGCCATTCTTCCTCCTTGCCCACAAGGGGCAGACCGCCTCGATTAGGCACCTGGCCCTTATAGGAATTGGGCCAGTGCCGCCTCGTGGCGGGTGTTTTAATTGCTGATTGCCAATTTGCCTGTCCTGACTAATTCTTTTATTCCAAATTTACTTAATTCCTCAAGCAGCAGCTTGATCTGCTCGGCGTTGCCTACCGCTTCAATAATCGCGGTATCCTCCTTATGGTGGATAATCTTTCCGACGAATTTATTAAAGATTGCCTCAAGCTTCGCCTTATCTTTTGCAGCATAATTTATCTTTGCCAGGACCAGTTCGCGGTCAATATGCTCTCTCTTGGTAAAGTCGGTTACGGTAATGACATCTATGAGCTTGTTGAGCTGCTTTTTTATCTGCTCCAGGACATCCGTATCCTTTACCTCTACCACCATAGTCATATAGGAAATAGAAGGATCCAGCGTCTCGCTGACCGCTAAAGAGGCGATATTATAGCCGCGCGCGCTGAATAACCCAGCCACACGCGCTAGGACTCCGAATTTATTCTCTACCAATACCGATATCGTATGTCTCATTATGCCAACCCGTCAATCATCTTGTTTATCGCTTGGCCTGCAGGAACCATCGGCCAGACGTTTTCCTCAGGTTCTATCCGGAAATCAACGAACACCGTATTGTCCACTTCAATCGCTTTTTCAAGGGCTTTACGCACCTCGGATTTCTTGGTTACCCGTATCCCCAGCGCCCCGTAACTGGCAGCCAGCTTCACATAATCCGGGCTGGTTATCGACGTATAGGAATAGCGCTTCTTATAAAATAACTCCTGCCATTGCCTGACCATGCCCAAAAAGCCGTTGTTGAATATCAGCACCTTCACATTTATTTTATTTGCCACGCAGGTAGCCAGCTCCTGGATGTTCATCTGGATCGAGCCGTCTCCGGCAATATTAAAAACCTCTTTGTCAGGGAGACCAACCTTTGCCCCTATTGCCGCGGGAAACCCAAACCCCATTGTTCCAAGCCCGCCGGATGAAATGAATGTGCGCGGGGCCAAGTACTTATACCACTGGCAGGCCCACATCTGGCTCTGGCCCACCTCGGTGCAGATCACCGCGTCCCCCTTGGTTAAATCCCAAAGCTGCTCTAAGATATACTGGGGCTTAAGCATCTTACCGGTATGCTTATAAGTCAAAGGGTGCTTCTTCTTCCATGCCTCAACGGTCTTCAGCCACGCTTGAGTATCGGGAGCCTTCTTGATCTGCTTAAGTAACTGTGTAATAATATTTTTAGCGTCGCCTACTATCGGAACGTCTACCCGGACATTCTTACTGATCGATGAAGGATCTATATCAATATGGATTACCTTTGCGTATGGCGCAAAAGTATCCAGCCTTCCGGTTACGCGGTCATCAAAGCGCGCGCCCACGGCAATAATTAGATCTGATTCCATGATGGCGTGATTCGCGTAAGCAGTGCCGTGCATACCAAGCATGCCTAAGGATAACTTATGCGTGCCGGGAAAACCGCCCAATCCCATAAAAGTAGTAGTTACCGGGGCCTGAATCTTTTCCGCCAGCCTTCTTAATTCCAGATGAGCGCCTGAAGTAATTATCCCGCCGCCGGCATAGATAATCGGTTTTCCGGAGGAAGAGATTAATTTTGCGGCTTTCTTGATCTGACCGGGATGGCCCGCGTAAGTAGGCTGGTAACTGCGTATCTCTATTTTTTCGGGCCAGATAAATTCTGTCTCCGCGCGCTGGACATCCACGGGGATATCAATAAGCACCGGGCCGGGCCGGCCGCTGGATGCGATATAAAAGGCCTCGGCAATAGTGCGCGCCAAATCTTTTACGTCTTTGACCAAAAAATTATGCTTGGTTATAGGCCGGGTGATCCCGGTTACATCCGCTTCCTGAAAAGCGTCGTTACCGATTAAATGCGTTCCCACCTGTCCGGCTATGGCCACCATAGGAATAGAATCCATATAAGCGGTGGCAATCCCGGTTACTAAATTCGTCGCTCCCGGGCCGCTGGTTGCCAGGCATACCCCCACCTTGCCGGTCGCGCGGGAAAATCCGTCGGCAGCGTGCGCCGCGCCCTGCTCATGGCGGGTCAGAATGAATTTGATATCAAAGTCATAAAGCTGATCAAATATAGGCAGGACCTGGCCCCCGGGGTAACCAAAGATCACCTCAACCCCTGCCCGCTTTAAAGACTCTAATAATATCCTTGCGCCAATCATATTTATTCCAAAATCGCTCCCTTGTCCGCAGAGCTGACTAATCTGGAGTAACGGGAAAGATACCCGGTCTTGATCTTCGGCGCGACCGGTTTCCAGTTTCTAAACCTCTTCTCTATTTCCGTTTTGCTCAAATTTAGCTCAATCCTGCGATTTGGTATATCTATATTTATTGTATCACCATCCCTGATAATTGCAATCGCGCCTCCTGCTGAGGCCTCGGGTGAAACATGACCGATGCACGGGCCTTTGGTCCCTCCGGAGAAACGTCCGTCGGTGATCAAGGCAACCGAATCGCTCAAGCCCAACCCGACGATCGCGGCGGTTGGGGCAAGCATCTCGCGCATACCCGGCCCGCCTGCCGGGCCTTCATAGCGGA
>JBAZQO010000078.1:0-3328 GCA_041645145.1 Candidatus Omnitrophota bacterium | reverse complement strand
TTGTTTTTTCAAAAGGGTATAAATTGACTACAACCATATCAATAAGGCCGATATTATGCTCACTTAAAGTCCGCATATGCTCGGGGTTGTTGCGCAAGGCAAGCAGCCCTCCGTGGATCTTAGGATGCAGGGTCTTTACCCTTCCGTCGAGCATCTCGGGAAAACCCGTATACAGGGAGACCTCGGTTACGGCAATATTATTTTCGCGCAGAAGTTTGGCCGTGCCGCCCGTAGAGAGGATCTCTACGCCAAAATTATTTAACTCTTTAGCCAACTCGACAATCCCGGTTTTATCCGATAAACTGATCAAGGCCCGCTTGATTTTAACCATTACTTTATTCCTCCTTCTAGCGCTCCATAACTTAAACGCTCACTTATTAAAACGAAAGCTTGCCAGATCCGCATCCTGCATCACATACTCTTTAGGCTCAAGCCGCATCTTCCCTGCCTGCTTGGCCTGGGTCTCCCCCCCGGCCTGGATAAAATCAGCGAAACTGATGATCTCGGCGCGGATAAACCCTTTTTGGATGTCCGAATGAATCGCGCCGCTTGCCTCCCAGGCAGTAGTGCCTTTTTTAATCAGCCAGGCGCGGTTTTCTTTATCCCCTACGGTAAGAAAAACGATAAAACCGCTTAGATTCAAGACCTTGAATAATAACGCGCCTAAGTCCTCAAGCTCTTTATTATCCACAATCACTACAGGCTTAAGCGTAAGCAAACCGTAACCTGAGATCAATTCCTTTTCCTCGGTGGACAATCCCAGGCTTGAAATAAACTCCTCTTTTTCAAGGGCGCCTTTAAGTTTCTGTAATAACGTGACTTCGGGGGCTCCAGGATTACGGCTTAAGCGCGTCTCCACAAAATCCAGGTCCCTTAAGATCAGGTCCAGCCGGTTCTCTTTAACCGTCATAATTATATCCGCGTCCAGGGCAGCATCCTCACCCACCAGCTCCACTTGCACATAGGTCTTCTTCTTCGCGCTGACCAATTTATCCGCCTGGTCCAGGCGGCTATCTTTTACATTCTGTTTCCCCAGGGTAACCTGGGAAATAGCAAATACGCTTATTTTCATATGATTTTGAAGTCAGAAACTAGACTTCCTCGTGTTTTCTGGTGGCTTGATATTGGCTAATAATAGGAGCGGCAATCTTATGCGGAACCTCCTCATAATGCGAAAAGTGCATAGTATGCGAACCGCGTCCGGCGGTAATTGAACGCAGGTCATTGGCATATTTAAACATCTCTGACAAAGGCGCCTGGGCCTTGACTACCTGAGTTTTGCCCTTGATCTCCATTCCCATAATCCTTCCGCGCCGGGAGTTTATATCTCCGGAGATCCCTCCCAGGGATTCTTCCGGTATAGTCACCTCTATATCCATAATCGGCTCTAATAAAACCGGACCGGCCTCGCTTACCGCCTTTCTTAAGGCCATGGACCCGGCAATCTGAAAAGCCATATCGGAGGAATCAACATCATGATAAGAACCGTCAACCAGGTTAACGCGGATATCTTCAATAGGGTAACCCGCCACCGCCCCTTCTCCGGCTGCCTGGCGCACCCCCTTTTCAACCGAGGGGATGAAATTCCGGGGGATCGCCCCCCCGACTATTTTATCTACAAACTCCAGGCCCCTGCCTCTTTCTAATGGCTCGACGGTAATCCAGCAATCGCCATACTGGCCGCGGCCTCCGGATTGCCGCTTGAATTTTCCCTGGACCCTGGCGCACCTGGAAATCGTCTCTTTGTAGGAAACCTTGGGAGTGCCTAAATCCACCGCCACATTGAATCTTTTCTTCAGGCGGCCGACCATAACATCAAGATGTAAATCCCCCAGGCCTGAAATAATCAGCTCCCTGGTCTGCCCGTCATGGGTTACTTTAAATGTGGGATCCTCGGCAGTCAACTTATGCAGGGCAGTGGAAATCTTTTCTTCGTCCTCGCGGGATTTAGGTTTTACCGAAGATGATATAGCCGGTTCAGGAAAAGTCAGCCCTTCAAACAAAAATTGTTCCTTATCCGAGCTTAAGGAATCGGCAATGCCGGTCTCTTTTAATTTAGCGATAGCCACAATATCGCCGCAGGAGGCCTCCTCCTGCGCCCGCTGCTCTTTACCCTGCAAAATATAAATCTGGCCGATTCTTTCTTTAAGTTTCTTGCTTACATTATAAAAACCGGTATTGGAAGCAAGCCTCCCCGAGAAAACGCGCAACAAGCTAAGCTGTCCGACATAAGGGTCTGATATATTCTTAAATACAAAAGCGGAGAACGGCGCATTGTCGGCAAGGGCAATCTCTTTTTTATCTTCAGGCTTAGCCGGATTAGCCGCCAGCACCGGTGCTCTATCCAGGGGGCAAGGCAGATATTGCATGATATCATCCAATAAATCTTTTATCCCTTTATCCATAAGGCTAGAGCCGGCAACTACCGGAAAAAGTTTACGCTTATGCACTGCCTCAGCTAATCCGCCCTTAATCTCATCTATTGATAACCTTAACACGGAAAGATATTTCTCCAACAGCTTATCGTCGCTTTCAGCAATCGCTTCCATTAAAAGCGGGTCCTCCAATGATTCAATTATCACGCAGTTCTTGGAAAGCCTGCTTTTTATATCCGCGAGGGCCTTGTTGACATCCGCGCCCTCTTTATCCATCTTATTAATAAAGATCATGCAGGGCAGCCCGGCCTGCTCCAAAGCCTCCCAGGCCCGCTCTGTGCCGACCTGGACACCGCTTGTGGCGTCCACTACGATGATCGCGCTGTCTACGGCGCGCAACCCTGAGATAACTTCACCAAAGAAATCAGCATAACCCGGGACATCAACTATCTGGATACGGCGGCCTTCATAGTCGCAAAACAAAAGGCTTAAATTTATGGAGTTTTTTCTTTCAACCTCATCAAAGCTGTAATCGCTTACGGTTGTGCCGTCCTCTACCTTGCCTTTACGGTTGGTAGCCTTACAGAAATAAAGCAGGCTTTCAGCGAGCGTGGTTTTTCCGGATTGCGCATGGCCTAATAAAATAAAATTGCGTTTATTTTTGGCATCCATAGTCTTTTGTTTCTGTTAAAATATGAGAAATCGGGTAGGGTTTAATTATATAATACGAAAATGGTAGGGTCAAGGAATAAAAACCCCCTCTGCTATGTAGGGAATGGTCGCGACCATTCCCTACAGCCGATTGCAAGGTATATTTCAGGCAGGAGGGCAAAAGGAGGAAAAATTTAACTAAAAATAATTCTGACCCCGTTTTTCTTCACTACTTGTTCATTAAGCCGCTTTGTCTTTACTTCATAAAGCACAGATAAATCGCTATCCAGCATGACCCTTTT
>JBAZQO010000021.1:0-19914 GCA_041645145.1 Candidatus Omnitrophota bacterium | reverse complement strand
TCCATGGAGCATGGAAGAGAGAAAGATTTCCAAGGGGCTATTTTGGACAAAGAAGGAAAAGAAAAACTCATCTCCTGGAACCTTGCCCCTGTTCAAAATGAAAATAACCAGATCGAAGGCAATATTTTAATCGGGCAGGATATCACTGAAGCAGGAGAAAGGGATTCTTCATTAAAAAGTACCGAGGATAAATTAAAGAATATACTATCCGGTATAAAGGAATACGCATTGTATCTGACCAACCTGGACGGAAATATCACCTATTTGGGCATGGGTCTAGAGGCGATGCTGGGCTGGAGCAAACGGGATATTATTTTTAAGCATGCCGGCATCCTGCACAATCCTGACACAGCTGCCTCCGGCTTAGAGTTTATTTTAGAAAAAGTCCGCCAGCTTGGTAAATACGAAACCGAAACTCAGCTGATCACTAAAACAAAAGAAGTTATCCCGGTAATTTTAACTGTCAACCAGTTTTTAGATCCATCCGGCAAACTTTCCGGCTACATTTTCATCGCCAAAGATATAACTGAGAGGAAAAAAATAGAATATCAGGCCTTTCAGGCGGAAAAATTGGCATCTTTGGGACAACTCTCCGCAGGTATTGCCCATGAAATTAATAACCCTCTTCTTGTAATATCCGGAAGAGTGGAGATGCTTAAAGATGAAAAGGACAACCAAAAGATAAAAGAGAGCCTTAATTTAATCAGCACTCAAGCCCAGCGTATCCGCAGGCTTGTAGATGGGATCTTAAAATTCGCGCGCAAAACAACGCCGGTTTTCGCGGAAATTGATATCAATGAAGCTGTTGAAATGGTTTTGCCGCTTATTTGCTGCAACAACCTTCCTGTGGCTAAAATTGAAATTGAAAATGACCTTGAGAAAAATCTGCCCCATATAAAAGGAGACCTGCATCAATTGCAGGAGGTTTTTCTTAACCTGCTTATAAACGCTTATCAATCCATGCCTGAGGGGGGAACAGTCAGGATCACCACAAGTAATTACCAAAATCTTTACGCGCAAATACAGATCCGCGATACCGGAATAGGTATCCCGGCGCGCCATCTGAAAAACATCTTCATGCCTTTTTTTTCTACTAAAAACGACGGCACAGGCTTAGGCCTATCGATCTGCCACAACATTATCAAGAGCCACAACGGAACAATTGAGTTGGAAAGCCAGGTTGGCCGAGGGTCAACCTTTACCATTAAATTACCTTTTATCTAAAAGGAGGTGCCCGGTGCCTTATAAAGTTTTAGTTGTAGACGATGAAGCTGAAGTAAGGAGCCTGCTTGATGATCTGTTGAATAAAGAGGGTTATTTATCAAGTGCTTGCGCCACCGGCGAAGCAGCCCTGGAGCTCTTAAAAGAAGAAAATTTTGACGTTGTACTTCTGGATATCAAACTCTCCGGAGTAAACGGCTTAGAAGTGCTGAAAAATATAAGGGACAGCCATAAAGATCTTCCGGTGATCATAATTACCGGTTTTGGCTATGATGAGGACTTGATCGCTAAATCAAAACAATTCGGCTGCTGTGGATATATCGGGAAGAATATGCCCATCTCCCAGATTCTAACTACTTTTAAACAATTGCTGAAAAAAGCAAAAGAAAGAGAGCCCTCCTCAAGATGAGCGAAGAATTCTTAAAACCCGTATTTATAGATGCCTTTGACCTGGATGATGCCTGGTTTCAGTGTTTATCGGCAATATTAGATAAAGGCCACGCCTACACGATTACCCGGGGCAGCTATGAAGGGCAAAAACGCCTTGAATTTGATTTTGTTTCAGTCAGGGTGCGTAAGCCCGGCCATCAGATAATACCGATTATACCGGAAGGCATGAGTATACCCGCGCCGACGGATATGGATTATATCCAGGGATATTTAAGCTATTTGCTTACCGGGGCAAAAACAGAGACAGAAGATTATACCTATGGTGAAAGGCTGGTAGACCCCAAAGTCAAGATTAAGCAGGATTCAGGCGGCAAAGAACTGGTGCGAGAGCTGTCGTTAAATGTCAATCAGATAGAGGAAGTGATCAAGATGTATAAGGAAAAAGGCCCTGGGACCAACCAGGCGATAATGGAAATCGGCATGCCCTCGGATATTAAATTAGTTGATCCGCCATGCTTGAGGCTGATCGATACGCGCCTGCGTTATGGCAAGCTGCATTTTATCCTGTATTTCCGTTCCTGGGATCTTTGGGGAGGATTCCCTTCGAATTTGGGGGGATTACAGCTGGTAAAGCAGTATATGGCCGGAGAGATCGGGGTAGAAGACGGCGAGATTATCGCGGTAAGCAAAGGCCTGCATCTTTACGATTACGCCTGGGACCTGGCAAAATTAAGGACAAATAAAAATAATTTAGTGATAAAATAATGGGGTTACGCGATGACTGATGACCGAAGGGAATTTATAAGGCTTAACTATTCCGCGCCGTTAGGTTTTAAAATTTGTAATAAGGAGACTATTTCTAAGTTGTGCGCCGGATACACGGTAGATATCAGCCAATCAGGCTTACTGTGCAATATAAGCGAAAGAGTAAACCAGGATGATATCCTCTGGCTGTCTTTTGACCGCTCGACACTGGATTTCTGCCGGGAGGTGGAAAAAAGAGCGCTTATTTATCAAAACGGGATTATCGGCAATGTAACCAGGGTGCAGGCCCAAGAAGCAGGGAACTACAGCGTAGGGATTAAATTTATTACGCTCCAGGAAAAAGACGCGGGGAATATTTATCCGCAGGCGTATTTCCTTGAAAAAGACTTCCGGGAAAAGAATGAATAAATTGCGTATTTCTGTTTTGGGAGACGGCGGATGGGGAACGACCCTAGCAGTTTTGCTTTCCCGCAAGGGCTACGCGGTTACGCTTTGGGGCGCCTTTAATAATTATACTAAGATTATGGCTAAAAGCCGGCTAAACCCTAAGTTTTTACCCGGCGTACGTATTAGCCGGAAAATTGAAATAACCAGCGACCTCAAAATTGCTGTCAGCGACAAAGGGATCATTGTTCTGGCCATCCCTTCGCAATATACGCGGAAAATTTTGAAAAAGATTAAAGGGGATTTCAGCAGTAGCACAATTTTCTTAAGTGTCACTAAGGGCATTGAAATAAAATCATCAAAAAGGATATCCGAGATAGTGCACGAGGAATTGGGGCCGGTAAAGTTAGCGGTCCTTTCCGGGCCGACTATTGCCCGGGAAGTAGCAAAAGGGATCCCCACTGCCGCGGTAGTTGCCTCCCATAATAAAAAGATACGCGAATTGCTGCAAGGCATATTTAACACGGAAAGGTTTCGCGTATATACAAATGCCGATATTATCGGCGTGGAATTAGGGGGCAGCTTAAAGAACGTGATTGCCATCGCCTGCGGAGTATCAGACGGGCTGGGATTCGGAACTAATACTAAAGCGGCGATCCTGGCGCGGGGCCTGGCTGAGATCTCCAGATTAGGCAAGGCCATGGGCGCTAACCTTGAAACTTTCAGCGGGATAAGCGGATTAGGTGATCTGGTAACTACCTGCATAAGCAAAGAGAGCAGAAATAGATTTGTGGGAGAGCAGATCGGCAGGGGAAAAACCTTAAAAGAGATCCATAAGCATATGCAGATGGTTGCTGAAGGGGTGCCTACGGCAAGATCGGCTTATGCCTTAAGCAAGAAATATAAAGTGGAGATGCCCATAACAAAAGAAGTGTATGGGTTATTATATAAGAACAAATCCCCGCGTCAGGCTGTGCGGGATTTGATGACCAGGAGAAGCAGGGAAGAGTAGGCGTGGTAAAACGGGAAGTGGCTCAGTTTGGCTAGAGCGCTTGCTTCGGGAGCAAGAGGTCGGCGGTTCAAATCCGCCCTTCCCGACCATAATTAAAGGAGCAAAAGATGGAAATTGAAAGAAGAAAAGCTCCCAGGATCGAGAAGGCGCTGATAGTTAAATACAGTCAGGCCTCAGTAAGCCCAAGCTGTTGGGACTCGACCACGATCGGAAACATAAGCAGGACGGGGATTCTTCTGAATACCAGAAAAAATTTCCTTAAAGGAGAAACCCTTAAACTTCTCATCAAGATCCCCTTTGATCCTTTTCACTGGATGGAGGTTGAGGGAAAGGTAGTAGAATCATCTGTGCATAATACGCGTATAAAGTTTATCGGGCTTAGTAAGGAACAGGAAAAGTTAATCCACGATTACGTGGAATGGTTAATCAAATATAATTTACCGAAACAACATTAAAAGGAGGATATGTAAATGAGCTACCCCGGAATAGAAAAAAGAAAATTTCCGCGTGCAATAGGCAGGTTCATCGTTTCATATAGAATACTGGAAAATAACGGCAACACCGATATAACTCAGACTAGAAACTTAAGCCTCGGAGGTATGCTGCTTACCACTAATTGCCAGTTTCATCCCGGGACAAACCTGGCCCTTGAGATCCGCCTGCCTTTTGACCCCAACCCGATCATGCTTATCGGTAAGGTCCTGGAATCCAAAGAGATTACCAAAGATATAATTTACGATACACGGCTCGCCTTTCTGGCTATTGACGAAAAACACCGTAAAATAATCAATGAAACAGTGGGCTATTATCTTAAGAAAGGTTAATTTATGAAAAAGATCAATATCGGCCTTATTGGATTCGGCAATGTCGGATGCGGGGTGATTAAGATCCTGCAACAGAGAAAATCCCTGCTTGCCCGGAAGATCGCAGTAGAAATCTTCATCAAGAAGATCTGCGATAAGGATATCCTGACAAAAAGAGAAGTAAAAGTGGATAAATCCCTGCTTACAAGCGATGCCAATGAAATAATCAATGACCCGCAGATTGATATTGTCGTGGAATTAATGGGCGGGATCAACCCGGCCAAGGATTATATACTATCCGCGTTGAAAAAAGGAAAACACGTGGTTACCGCCAACAAGGCCTTACTTGCCGAGCATGGCAAGGAATTATTTGACCAGGCCGCCGAACGGGGAAAAAATATATACTTTGAGGCCTCCGTGGGGGCGGGGATACCGATCATAAAATCCATCAGGGAAGGCCTGGTGGCCAATAAATTCAGCAGCATTTTCGGGATTGTCAACGGTACATCAAATTTCGTGCTTACCCGGATGTCCAAGGAAAACTGTTCTTTTGCCAGCGCACTTAACTTAGCCAAATCCAAAGGATTTGCCGAAAAAGACCCGACCCTGGATATCGAGGGGGTTGATTCGGCGCATAAGCTGGTGTTGCTTACTTACCTGGCCTTTGGAAAGATCGTTAGCCTTAAAGATATCTTTATCGAGGGGATATCGCAGGTATCCGCCGCTGACATTGCCTATGCCAAAGAGCTGGGATACCAGATAAAATTACTGGCTATTGCCAAAAAAGAAGCTGATGAATTAGAGGTCAGGGTGCATCCTACTTTTCTGCCCCGGGAGCACCTGCTTTCTTCAATCGACGGAGTTTTCAACGCTATCTATGTTTCAAGCGACCTGGCAGGAGACCTTATGTTCTACGGCCCGGGAGCCGGGCAATTATCCGCCGCCTCAGCAGTTGTCTCTGATATTGTCGATCTTACCCAGGATATAAAGGCGGGGCTTTTCCGGCCGACCTTGAATACTGTTGAAGACAACCTGATTAAAGGTTTGCGCAAAATAGATGAATTTGAAAATAAGTATTACATCCGCATCATGGCAGTGGATAAACCCGGGGTACTGGCGAAAATATCCGGGGTCCTGGCAAAATTCGGCATCAGCATTGCTTCGGTTACCCAGAAGGAAAAGCTAAAATCCCGGATCGTGCCTGTAGTTATGATCACACATCAGGTAAAAGAAAAGAACCTGCGCGGTGCCTTAAAAATGATTGATAAATTGGCGGATATCAAAGAAAAATCAGTAGCCATAAGAATCGAGGGTGTTTAATGAACCAGCTGAATTATGCGGGGATTATCCGGAAATATAAGCAGTTCCTGCCGGTTAGCGATAAGACTCCCGTAATTACTTTGAATGAAGGGAATACCCCTTTAATTTTCGCCGGGTACTTAAGTAAATTGATCGGCAAGAACGCAGAAGTGTATTTAAAATATGAGGGGCTTAACCCCACAGGCTCATTTAAAGACCGGGGGATGACCCTGGCCATATCCAAGGCCTGCCAGGAGAAGGCCCAGGCAGTTATGTGCGCCTCTACCGGGAACACCTCCGCGTCGGCCGCCGCCTATGCCGCGCGCTCAGGAATAAAATGTATTGTGATTATTCCCAGCGGAGCAATCGCCCTCGGGAAACTCAGCCAGGCATTAATTCACGGAGCCAAGGTGCTGGCAATTAAAGGAAACTTTGACGCGGCGCTGGATTTGGTTAAGGAGATTACCGCGAGATACTCCATAACCCTGGTAAACTCCTTAAATCCTTTTCGCATAGAAGGGCAAAAAACCGCAAGCTTTGAGATATGCGATTATCTTGGGGATGCCCCGGATTTTCAAGTCATGCCTGTAGGAAACGCGGGAAATATTACCGCCTACTGGAAAGGATACAAAGAATACAAGGCGGGCGGGTTAACCAGTAAATTACCGGTAATGCTGGGCTTTCAGGCAGAGGGGGCAGCTCCCATCGTAAGGAATAAACCGATTAAAAACCCCGAAACAATCGCCACTGCCATAGCAATAGGAAACCCCGCCAGCTGGAAAAGCGCGATAGAGGCGCGCGATGCATCCGGAGGCCTGATTGATATGGTTTCGGATTCAGAAATACTGCGGGCCTACAGGATACTGGCTGAAAAAGAAGGGGTATTTGCCGAGCCGGCCTCTGCCGCCTCGATTGCCGGCTTGTTAAAACTGGCAAACAGCGGATATTTTAAGAAGGCCTTGTCGGAAAATAAATGCGGGATCGTGTGCATATTGACCGGGCACGGCTTAAAAGACCCGGAGAGGGCAATGAAAAGCGTAAAAAAACCAAAGTTAATCAAACCCGATATTAAAGCAATACTGAAAGAAATTGGCTACTAATTTAAAAGGCAAGAAAGTTTTAATAACCTCAGGGCCCACCTGGGTAGCGATAGATAATGTAAGGGTCATAAGCAATACCGCTACGGGTGAGACCGGAATCCTATTAGCTAATAAGTTTACTCAGCAAGGCTCCAGGGTCACTCTTTTACTGGGCCCGGTCGGGGCTGCCGGTTTAGATGGTAAGATCAAGTTGAAACGTTTTTCCTACTTTGATGAGTTAAGTATTTTGCTGACCAAAGAGCTTGATAAAGATTATGACATTGTAATTCACGCCGCCGCGGTTTCGGATTTCAAACCCATTTCCGCCGGTAATAAGAAAATAAATTCACGGGTTAAAATACTGAAACTTACCTTTAAGCCGACACCTAAGATCATAAATTGTTTGCGAGAAATTAATCCCCGCTCTTTTCTGGTAGGATTTAAATTTGAGCCGGATTTGACAACTAAGAAACTCATAAAAGAAGCGCGTAATCTTATCAAGGAAGCTGCTCTAGACCTGGCTGTAGCTAACAGCGCGCGGAACAGCCGGTATAGCGCGTATCTGGTAAACGCTAAAAAAAGTTACGGACCATTTCTATCAAAGCCACAGATGGCTAAAAACCTGCTTAAATTAATCGGGAGAGAATATGCAAGAAGCTAAGATTTCCGGTAAGTTAAAAATAAACATTAACCTGTTTGTAAATAAGCTTAAAGGCGTGTTTTGCGATGATTTAATTTCGGTAATCCTCTATGGAAGCGCCGCAAGCGGAGAATTTGTGGATAACCGTTCCAATTTGAATTTTCTGATTATATTGAAAGATTCCGCAATTTCAGTTTTAAAAAAGGGCGCCAAAATTGTTGATAAATTCCCAACCTTTGAGCCTTTGTTCTTAACTGAAGATTATATCAACCGCTCGACGGATATATTCCCGATCGAATTTCTGGATATGAAGGAAAACTATACGGTTATTTACGGTAAGGATCTCCTGAAGGATATTGAAGTAGACATTAAAAACTTGAGGTTTCAGTGCGAGCATGAGTTAAGGATTAAGCTTATTTCCCTGCGGCAACTATATCTTAAGTCAAGCAAGGATAAAAGATTGCTGCTTTATGCTTTGCTTAAATCATTTACTTCAACGCTGCATATTTTAAGGAATGTGTTGCGGCTCAAAGGAAAAACGCCTCCCTATAAAAAGGATCTGATTATAACTGAACTGGCTAAAGTGCTTTCTATCGATGTTTCCGCCTGGGAAAAGATATTAGCGGTAAAGAACAAAAAAGAGCATCTAAACAAGGCCGGCATAGATTGCTTATTTCTCAAATTCATTGAAGAGCTTGAAAAAACGGTAGAATTAGTGGATAAGCTTTAAGATTATGCGTAAATTAAGCATAGCTTTTTTGTTTCTCATCCTGCCATTAGCTGTTTTTGCCGGTGAATTGCCGCAGCCTTCCGGCCGGGTTAATGATTTTGCCGGGGTTATCAGTCCGGAGTATAAGGATAAACTAACCGCCATAATTCAGGGTCTGGAAGAAAAAACAAGCGCCGAAATTGCGATTGTAACCGTAGATTCTATCGCGCCATACGATGAGATTGAATACAGCCGCATGCTCTTTGACAGGTGGAAACCGGGTAAAAAAGGCAAGGATAACGGGGTACTCCTCCTTTTGGCCGTGAAAGAAAGGCGTTGGCGTATTGAAACCGGTTACGGAATAGAAGGTATCCTGCCCGACGGCCTGTGCGGGGAAATAGGGCGCAATTACATGGTCCCTTATTTTAAAGATGGAAAATATAGCCAGGGGCTATATTTGGGCATAGTTAAAATATCGCAAATTATAGCTAAGGATGCGAATATCGAATTAAACATTCCAGCCAAAACAGGCCCGGATAATTCGGTTGATCCTATAATTACAATTATCCTCTTCGCGTTTTTCTTCGGATTCATGTTTTTACCGATATTATTAGGGCGCCGCAATAATAATGTTTTCCGGGGCGGCAGTTATAGCGGCGGGGGATTTGGCGGAGGTGGTTTTGGAGGCGGAGGTTTTGGTGGTGGAGGTTTTGGCGGCGGCGGAGGAGGAGGGGGAGGCGGCGGAGGAAGGTTTTAAAAAACTACTGGAGGAACAAGATGAAAAATTTTCTGGTCGGTTTAGGGATCGTGGTATTGGTTATTATTGTAACTTTTATCGGTTCATATAATGGAATAGTTTCTAAGCATGAAACAATCACCGCTAAGTGGGCGCAGGTCGATAACCAGCTGCAAAGGCGAAATGATTTGATCCCCAACCTGGTAAATACCGTTAAAGGGTATGCCGCTCATGAAAAAGGGGTGTTCGAGGCAGTTACAAACGCTCGCTCGCAATGGGCAAAGGCAGGCACGCTTGACGAAAAAGTCAAGGCAGCCGGCGCGGTTGATGCGGCATTATCCAGGCTGCTTTTTGTGGCAGAGAATTACCCGAATTTAAAGGCCAATGATACTTTCCTAAAACTCATGGATGAGCTCTCCGGCACTGAAAACCGCATCGCAGTTGAACGCATGCGTTATAACGAGGCGGTCAGGGATTACAATGTTACAGTGCGGATGTTTCCCGGCAATATTGTTGCCGGTATATCCGGTTATAAAACAGCCAGCGAATATTTTAAGGCTGAGGAAAAGGCAAAAACTGTCCCGGAAGTAAGGTTCTAACTATGACCAAATACATCGTTTTAGTCGGCGACGGCATGGCGGATTATCCCATTGAGGAATTGGGTATGCGCACGCCGCTGGAGGCGGCACGCACACCCAATATGGATTTTATCGCCAAAAACGGCCAACTCGGGCTGGCAAAAACTATCCCGGATAAAATGAACCCGGCATCCGACGTAGCCAATCTTTCGATACTGGGGTATGACCCAAAGATTTATTATTCGGGAAGAGGGCCTTTGGAAGCGGCAAACCTGGGCATTGAATTGGAAGACGATGATGTTGCTTTCAGATGCAACTTAATTACAGCCACAGGCGATACCTTGCTCGATTACAGCGCGGGGCACATCAAATCAAAGGAAGCCGAAGAATTGATCAGGTTCCTGGACCAGAAAATAGGCACCAATAAAATAAGGTTTTACCCCGGAGTAAGCTACAGACACCTCTTACTGGTTAAGCGCGGCGCCGAATTAAAGCTCCAGGATTTAAAATGCCAGGCTCCGCATGATATATCGGGACAGAGTATCAATAAAAACCTTCCCAAAGGTGATAACGCTGACCTGATTATAAAACTTATGCGTGATTCCCGGGAAATCCTAAGCACTCATGAGATCAACCAGGTGCGCCTGGACTTAAAAGAAAATCCGGGAAATATGGTCTGGCTCTGGGGACAGGGCAAGAAGCC
The DNA here is from genome assembly GCA_041645145.1 of Candidatus Omnitrophota bacterium. Classification (GTDB taxonomy): domain Bacteria; phylum Omnitrophota; class Gorgyraeia; order Gygaellales; family Profunditerraquicolaceae; genus UBA6249. The sequence goes on along the minus strand of JBAZQO010000021.1, from coordinate 9,595 downwards.
GGATATGCCTAAATTCATGGATAAATTCGCGCTTTCGGGAAGTGTTGTCTCCGCGGTAGACTTAATTAAGGGATTAGGAAGGATCTTGGGATTAAAAGTGGTTGATGTCGAGGGTGCAACCGGTTATTATGACACTGATTATGGGGCCAAGGCCAAGGCGGCAATCGCCTCTTTAAGCGAGAATGATTTTGTCTTTGTGCACGTAGAAGCCCCGGATGAAGCCGGGCATAACGGAGACCTGCGGGAAAAGCTGACCGCTATAGAAAGATTTGACCAGCTGGTAGTAGGGGCCATGCTGGAATACTGCAAGGATAAAACTGATTTCCGGATTTTGGTTTTGCCGGACCATGCTACCCCGCTGTCATTAAGAACGCATACGCCCGAGCCGGTCCCTTTTGCAATTTACGGAAAAGACATAGCCCCAAAAGGTTTCCTTAGTTACAGTGAGAAGGAGGCCGTAAAATCCGAGCTCATATTTAAAAACGGGTATCAGCTAATGGAATATTTTATTTTGAGGAGAACAGGAAATGCTTAAAGGTTTGGTTGTGCAAAAATATGGAGGTTCATCGGTAGCAAATGTAGAGCGCATCCAAAAGGTAGCCCGACGAATAGTCAGCTACCGCAAAAAAGGCTTTTCTCTGGTGGTAGTAGTTTCCGCGTTAGGCGACACCACCGATGAATTGATCGAATTGGCAAATAAAATAAACGCTGACCCTCCGAAGCGTGAGATGGATATGTTGCTTTCAACCGGCGAGCAAATTTCTGTCGCGCTTTTAGCCATGGCTATCCATAAGCTGGGGGCTAGAGCCATCTCATTTACCGGCGCCCAAGTAGGGATTATCACTGACTCAAGCCATACCCGGGCAAGGATCATTAAAATAAATGCGGATAAAATCAAAGATGAATTGAAAAACGGGAAAGTGGTTATCGTCGCCGGATTTCAAGGCATAACCTTAAACCAGGATATAACTACCCTGGGCAGGGGCGGCTCAGACCTTACTGCCGTGGCTTTGGCTAAAGAGTTAGAGGCGGATTCCTGCGAAATCTACACTGATGTTGAAGGCATCTACACCGCTGACCCGCGCATTGAACCTAAGGCCAAAATGATCAAAAAGATCACCTACGATGAAATGCTTGAAATGGCTTCCCTGGGCGCGCAGGTGATGCAGGCCCGCTCTATCGAGGTGGCCAAGAAATTCAACGTGCCTTTGCATGTGCGTTCATCATTCACAAATAATCCCGGGACTATGATTATCAAGGAGGTAAAGAAGATGGAAGATGTTGTAGTAAGCGGCATAACCTTAAACAGGAATGAAGCTAAGATCACCCTTTGCGGGGTACCTGATAAGCCGGGGGTGGCGGTAAAGCTGTTCAAGGAGCTCTCCGAAGCCGGGGTGAGCGTTGATATGATAGTGCAAAACGTAAGCCATACCCGCCAGACAGATATCTCTTTTACCATCGCCAAAGCCGAAAGCGCAAAGGCCGGCAGGATTACCAGAAAAGTAGCCGGGAGGATCAATGCTAATGAAGTCCTGATTGATGAGGATATTGCCCGCGTTTCCATCGTCGGGGTAGGCATGAAATCGCATCACGGGGTTGCCGCGAAGATGTTTAAGGCCATGGCGGATAATAAAATCAATATTGAAATGATCTCCACATCAGAGATCAGTATATCCTGTATTATAAAGAAGAGATTTGCTGAAACAGCGGTAAAGAAATTACACGAAGCGTTTGGATTGAATAAATAGCCGAGGGTAACTATGCAAAAAGTAAAACTATACGATACCACACTGCGTGACGGTTCACAGGGGGAGGGAATCTCTTATTCAGTGATGGATAAGATCCTCATTGCCGAGGAATTGGATAAAATCGGCATAGAGTTCATTGAAGGCGGATGGCCGGGCTCAAACCCCAAAGACCGGGAATTTTTCCTAAAAGTAAGCCGTCGAAAACTTAAAAACGCGAAGATCGCCGCTTTTAGCATGACCCGCAGGCCAAACACAAAAGCTGAAGATGACGCTAATTTAAAGGCGCTTTTGAAATCTAACGCTCAGGTGATCACTATCGTCGGGAAAACCTGGGATTTTCATGTAAAGGAAGTCCTGAAAACCACTCTGGATGAAAACTTGTCAATGATCAACGACACGGTGGCCTACCTGGTTAAAAAAGGGTTTACGGTATTTTACGATGCTGAACATTTTTTTGACGCTTATAAAACGAATAAGGATTACGCTTTAAAAACATTGTTAAGAGCCCAGGAGGCCGGCGCAGAGGCAATTTGCCTGTGCGACACCAACGGAGGGACACTTACCTCCGGGATAACGGCTGTAATAAGGGAGATAAAAAACAGGATTAAAACGAATCTTGGTATTCACTGTCATAATGACTCAGGAGTTGCAATCGCCAATACCATAGCTGCTGTAGAGGCAGGAATAAGCATCGTGCAGGGGACTATCAACGGCTATGGAGAGCGCTGCGGAAATGCGGATCTGATCCCGATTATCGCCAACCTGAAAATCAAGCTTAATATCGATTGCATAGCGGATGCGAAGTTAAAGCAGTTAACGCATTTATCTCACTTTGTCAGCGAGATCAGCAATATGCGTACAAAGAATGAGCAACCCTTTGTGGGGGACTCGGCTTTCGCGCATAAAGGCGGAATGCACATCAACGCCATAATGAAAAACCCGCTATCTTACGAACATGTTGATCCATCTTTAGTAGGGAATCATCGCAGAATCCTGGTTTCCGAGTTGGGAGGCAAGACCGGGATCCTGCTCAGGGCCAAAGACCTAAGTTATGATTTAAGCAAAGAAGACCCGCAAACTAAAAAGATCCTGAAATTAGTACAGTCTCTTGAGCATAAAGGTTTCCAGTTTGAAGCTGCCGAAGCATCTTTTCAGATCTTGATACAAAAGGCGCTTAAGAAATACAAAAAATTCTTTGAACTGGAAGGCTTCAAGGTGGTTATTGAAAAACGTTCGGACAAAAAGATTACCTCTGAGGCGGTCATTAAATTAAAAGTGAAGGGGATCAGGGAGCACACCGCGGCCGAGGGTGACGGTCCGATAAACGCGCTGGATAACGCCCTGCGCAAGGCCTTAAAAGATTTTTATCCTACTTTGGCCAAGATGCATTTATCTGATTTTAAGGTGCGCGTGCTTGATGAAAAGGCAGGCACTGCCGCAAAGGTTCGCGTATTGATCCAATCGCAGGATGAAGAGGATACCTGGAGTACTGTGGGGGTTTCAGGGAACATTATCGAGGCCAGCTGGCAGGCGTTGGTTGACAGCGTGGAATATAAACTCTTAAAAGATAAGCAACAATGACCGAGGAATTCTCCAAGCAGTATAACCCCAAAGAAACGGAAGATAAGTGGTATAAATTCTGGGAGGAAAACAATTTATTTAGCGCAAAGGCCTCTCCCGGTAAGAAACCCTACTGCATAGTCATCCCGCCGCCTAATGTCACAGGAATCCTGCATATGGGCCATGCGCTGAATAACACCATTCAGGATATCTTGATCCGTTATCACAAAATGAAGGGTTTCCAAACCCTCTGGATGCCGGGCACTGACCATGCCGGCATCGCCACGCAGAATGTCGTGGAAAAATCCCTCGCCAAAGAAGGCTTAAAACGCCAGGACTTAGGCAGGGAAAAATTCATTGAAAGGGTCTGGCAATGGAGACAGCTGTATGGCTCAACCATAATTCATCAGTTAAAGAAGCTGGGCGCGTCTTGCGATTGGAACCGCCTGCGTTTTACCATGGACCAGGAGTATTCAATTGCCGTGACAGAGGTCTTTGTCAGGCTCTATGAAAAGAAACTGATTTATCAGGGGCATTATATCATTAACTGGTGCCCGCGCTGCCAAACTGCCTTAAGCGACGAAGAAGCTGCTCATGCTGAACTTCAGGGCAGTCTCTACTACTTGAAATACCCTTTAAAGGATAACCCGCAGGAGTTTATCACCGTCGCCACTACCCGGCCGGAAACCATGCTGGGAGATACTGCCGTGGCGGTCAACCTCAAAGATAAACGATATAAGAAATACGTCGGTAAGACCTTAATCCTGCCGTTAGTTAATCGGCAGATCAAGGTTATTGCCGACAATATGGTGGATATGCAATTCGCCACCGGGGCGGTAAAAGTTACGCCGGCTCATGACCCTAACGATTATAAACTGGGTAAAAAACATAAACTGGATTTTATCAATGTGCTGCGTCCTGATGGCTCGATGAATGAATCGGCGGGAAAATTCTCCGGGCTTGATCGCTTTAAGGCAAGGGAGGCAATCATAGAAGAATTAAAATCGCAGGGTTTACTGGAAAAAGTCGAAGCGCATACGCTTTCCGTGGGGCATTGCTACCGCTGTCACACTATTGTTGAGCCATACCTATCAAAACAATGGTTTGTCAGGATGAAGCCCCTGGCTAGGCCTGCAATAGACGCGGTTAAAAAAGGAAAGATCGAATTCCACCCGCAGCGCTGGGAGAAGGTCTACCTGAACTGGATGGAGAATATCCAGGACTGGTGTATTTCACGACAGATCTGGTGGGGCCACCGCATCCCGGTTTATTACTGCAAAAATTGCCAGGCAAAAAACCCCAAGCTGGGGATCATAGTATCCAAAACAAGGCCGCAAAAATGCCCTAAATGCTCCTCAGTTGATCTGTATCAGGATGAGGATGTTCTGGACACCTGGTTTTCCAGTTGGCTGTGGCCGTTTGCCACTTTTTATTGGCCTGAAGCTAAGGAAGATCTCAAATATTTCTATCCTACCTCTGTATTGGTCACTGCACCGGAGATCATCTTCTTTTGGGTGGCGCGCATGATCATGGCCGGCCTGGAATTCAAGAAACAAATCCCCTTTAAAGATGTTTATATCCATGGCACGGTGCGCGATATCGAAGGCAAGAAAATGTCCAAATCCTTAGGCAATGTAATTGACCCCCTGGAAATTGTCGCCGAATACGGAGCGGATGCTTTGCGTTTCAGCATTATCTCCATAACCAGCCAGGGCCAGGATGTTTTTCTCTCCAAAGAGAGATTCGAACAGGGCAGGAACTTTGCCAATAAAATCTGGAATGCCTCGCGCTTTATCCTTATGAATCTTAAGCCCGAGGATATAAGGGTGGATTTATGCGTTTTCTTCAAAAACGAAAAGCTGGATATTGTCAACCGTTGGATATTAAGCCGTTTTTACTCAACCCTGCAAAAGGCAGAAAAAGAACTTGAGTGCTTTAAATTTAATGAGGCAGCCAACAGTTTGTATTCATTTTTCTGGCATGAATTCTGCGACTGGTACCTGGAGTTGATCAAACCGCAAATAGACCAGAGGCAGACCCAGGTAGTGATGTTTAAAGTTTTGGAGAAATATTTGAGGCTGATCGCTCCTTTTATGCCTTTTATCGCCGAGGAGGTCTGGCAAAAGCTGCCCGGCTCAAAGGATTCTATCATGCTCCAGAGTTGGCCGCACCTGCAAAATGAACTAATCAGTAGCTCTGATGAAGGACAAATACAGATGGCTTTTGATATCATCAACGCCGTCAGGAATATGCGCACGGAGCTGGAGGTGCCTCTTAGCAGCCGCATTGAAATTAAACTGGCTCTGCCGGATAAGCTTGATGGAGAGATGCTTGCTCCTTTGGGGCCCTACATAAAAAACCTGGCCAAAATCGATAACCTAGTTATAACTGGCGAGTATTTACCGCAGAAAAACGAGTATGCTGTAGCGCTTAAAAATATGCACATTGTAATGCCGCTTGCAGGGATAGTGGACGTCGCCAGCCAGCTTAAGAAAAACCTGGCAAAAATTGATAAACTGCAATCTGAAATAAAAACTAAAGAAGGCATGTTAGCGAATGAAAATTTCGCCAGGCGCGCCCCGAAAGAGATAGTCGAGGAGGAAAAAACTAAACTAAATGACATGCGCACGCAGCTTGTTAAACTGGAGGTGATTAAAAATGGCTTACGATAAATATTTTTTGTCCGAAAGCAAACCGGAAATCAACCCGGAAAAACTTGAGACTATAATAAGGCATGCTTTGATCGAAGATATCGGCCGCGGTGATATCACCACCCAGCTTACCATACCCAAGGATAAAGAGATCAAAGCTAAAATCATTGCCAAGGAGGATTTTCTGCTTTGCGGGGTGATCGTCGCCGAAAAGGTATTTAAGACTGTTGACCCAAGCATAAAGTTTGAACAAAAGATCAGAGAGGGCAAACAAGTCAAAGCCAAAAAGACAATTGCCGTCATATCGGGAAAAGCCAGCTCCATCCTTACGGCTGAGCGTGTCGCCCTGAATTTGTTATCCCTGCTAAGCGGGATTGCCACAAAAACCCGTGAATTTGTAAAAGAGATCGCGCCATTTAAGACAAAAATTACCGATACGCGCAAGACCATGCCGGGCTTAAGAGAACTGCAAAAATACGCGGTAAGGATAGGCGGCGGGCATAACCACAGGATCCGCCTGGATGAGATGATCCTGATCAAAGATAACCATATCAAAGCTACCGACGGATATTCCAAGCTGCCCAGTGTGCCGCCGGGATACAAAATCGAAATTGAAACGCAAAATCTTGAGGAATTTAAGCACGCGTTGTATTTTAAGCCTGATATCATTATGCTTGATAATATGCCGATCGACCAGATCAAAGAGGCAATAAAGATCCGTAACTCTACCGAGTTTAAAAGTCACCATTCCCCGACCAGACTGGAGGCAAGCGGCGGCATATACCTGGATAACATAAAGAAATACGCCGCGACAGGCGTTGATATAATTTCCGTAGGAGAACTTACAGACTCGGTAAAATCAGTAGATGTCAGCCTGGAAGTTGTTTAGTGGACAAATTCAAGCTTGTTTCCCCCTTTCGACCATGCGGCGACCAGCCCAAAGCGATAAAAGAACTTTGTCAGGCCATCCGGTCCCGGAAGCGCTACTCTACGCTTTTAGGGGTTACAGGCAGCGGTAAGACCTTTACCCTGGCCAATACAATTGCCAAGGTGAACTTGCCTACCCTGGTAATTTCACATAATAAAACCCTGGCTGCCCAGCTTTATTCTGAATTCAAGGAATTCTTCCCGCATAATGCCGTGGAATATTTCGTCAGTTACTACGACTACTACCAGCCGGAGGCTTATATACCCTCAACCGACACCTACATTGAAAAAGACTCTTCCATAAACCAGCGGCTTGACCGGTTGAGGCTTTCGGCAACCACTTCACTTATGAGCCGCAGGGATGTAATCATTGTAGCCTCGGTTTCCTGCATTTATAATCTGGGCTCCCCGCAGGATTATAGAGAGATGCTGGTTTTTATAAATAAGGGGGAACGATGTTTGCGCGATGAGATCATCTCCAGGCTCATTCAAATTCAATACGAAAGGAATGATTATGAGTTTACGCGCGGCAAGATCCGCGTGCGCGGCGATGTAGTAGAGATATTTCCCCCTTACTGGGAGAAAGCAGTGCGTGTTGAGCTGGACGGGGAGGCGATCAGCAGGATCTCCCTGATAGAGCCGGTTTCCGCCAAGAGCTTAGGAGAGGTTGAGAGGATAGCCATATACCCGGCAAAACATTTTATTGTTTCTAAAGACAGGATTGCCGGGGCAACAAAATCCATAAAAGATGAACTTAGCGGGCAGCTTAAGGATTTAAAAGAAAAAAATAAGCTGCTTGAGGCTAACCGCCTGGAATCGCGCACAAATTACGATCTAGAGATGCTTGAAGAAATTGGCTACTGCCATGGTATCGAAAATTACTCCCGGCAGCTTTCCGGCCGGCCCGCGGGAAGCCGTCCCTATTCCATGATTGATTATTTCCAGGGGGATTTTCTAACCATAGTTGATGAATCGCATGTCACTATTCCGCAAATAAGGGGGATGTATGCCGGAGACAGGGCGAGGAAAGAAACTTTGGTTGATTACGGTTTCAGGCTTCCCTCATGCCTGGATAACCGGCCCCTTAAATTCAACGAGTTTGACAGCTTGAATAAACAGTTTATTTTTGTTTCGGCAACTCCCGATGAGTATGAGCTCAAGCTCAGCGGAAATAAAGTGGTCGAACAGATTATCCGGCCCACCGGATTAATTGACCCAGAAATCATAGTCAAACCCTCACAAAACCAGATTTCCGACCTGATCAATGAAATAACCAGGCGCGCCAAAAATAACGAAAGGGTGCTGATTACTACGCTGACCAAAAGGAGCTCCGAAGACCTGGCTAATTACCTGGTTGAAAAAGGATTAAAGGTAAAATACCTTCATTCCGAGATACAAACCATCCAGCGCTCCAGGATCCTGAAAGAGCTGCGCGAGAATAAATTTGATTGTTTAGTCGGGATCAACCTGTTGCGTGAAGGCCTGGACCTGCCCGAGGTATCATTAGTGGCAATATTAGACGCGGATAAAGAGGGATTCCTGCGTTCTGCCACCAGCCTTATCCAGGTAGGCGGCAGGGCCGCGCGCAATATTAATGGCACGGTAATCATGTACGCCGACAAAATTACACTCTCCATGAAAAAGGCGATCAGGGAAAGCAGGCGCAGAAGAAAAACGCAGCTTGAGTTTAACCAAAAAAATAAAATTACCCCCCGTTCCATACAGAAAGCGATTAAAGAAGGAATTGAAGGCTTGGAAGAGGCCGATGAGTTCATCCAGGGCCTCACCGGGGAAGCGCCGGAGCAATACCAGTTGCATAAATATATATCCGAGTTAGAATATGAAATGGAGATGGCCTCGCGCAACCTGCAATTTGAGAAAGCAGCCGTCTTAAGAGACAAGATCAAGGAGCTAAAAGATGCTACTGGCAGTTGATATCGGCAATACCAACATAAGCTTCGGGGTATTTAAGGGGGCCGGCCTTAAAAAAACCTTTGATATACCCACTAAGAAATATTCACGCAATAAACTGCTTGAAAAAATAATATCTCTAAAGGTCACAGATACGCTTATTTCCAGCGTTGTCCCCGGAATAACCAGGGTCATCGCAAAGAACATCTCAGGTATAACCGGCAAAAGGCCCTATATAATAGGTAAAGACATAAAGGTGCCCATAAAAAACCTTTACCGCAGGCCAAACCAAGTCGGCCAGGACCGCCTGGTTAATGCTTATGCCGCTGAAAAACTTTATGGCGCGCCTTTAGTAGTGGTAGATTTCGGAACCGCGATCACTTTTGATGTTATTTCCAAAAGCGGCGCTTATGAAGGAGGGTTGATCCTTCCCGGCTTAAGATTGTCTATCGACGCGCTTAACCGCCAAACCGCCTTATTGCCCAAGATAAGAATCAGCAGGCCAAAGGAGTTTATCGGAAAAGACACTCGCAGCAGCATCCTCAGCGGCATGGTTTATGGTTTCTCGGGGATGGCTGAACAGCTGAATAACAGGATTAAGAAAAGATTGGGGACTCAAGCCCGAGTGATCGCGACCGGCGGCAACGCCGGCTTAATTCGCAGGTATTGCAATAATATTGACCATCTTGACAACGCGCTCACCTTAAAAGGAATTAACCTGATTTACAAAAATTTCAAATAAAAACTCTTGACAAGAAATTTTTTTTATCTATAATTAGCACTCTAGGAAAAAGAGTG
>JBAZQO010000020.1:0-20098 GCA_041645145.1 Candidatus Omnitrophota bacterium | reverse complement strand
CTTAAGAAATACCATGAAGAGTCAAAGAAGGTGGCCATGGTGTCGGTTTCCCGCCTGGCCGGTCCTTTGCATTCAGGGCATTTTACCTCTACGAATTTTTTTACCTTACCTAAGGGGTTACCGCCTTCACCGGTAAAAGGGGCATCTTTAGGTAATTCCACAGGTAAATCCTTATACGGGACAGGAACAATGCCGCATTTAGGGCAATAAATTATCGGAATGGGAGTCCCCCAGTAACGCTGCCGGGAAATCAACCAGTCGCGCAAACGCCAATGCGTCTGGATCTTGCCGAACCTCTTTTTCTCCATCCAGACGGCGATTTTTGTTTTTGCTTCCTGGTTGCTTAAACCGTTAAATTCCCCGGAGTTTACCTGAGTGCCTTCACCTTCATAAGCCTGGGTTAAATCCTCCGCTTTTATTTTACATTTCTCCGGCTCGATTACAACGCGCATCGCCAGTTTATGCTCTTTGGCAAAAAGAAAATCCCTCTGGTCGTGCGTAGGCACTGCCATGATCGCGCCGGTCCCATATTCCATTAAAACATAGTCGGCGATCCAGACAGGAACTTCTTCATTATTTACCGGGTTAACGGCAAAGCTTCCCGTAAACACCCCCTCCTTCTTTATATCCGACGACGCTCGCGCTACCTTGCTTTCCTTGGCTACTTTGTCAATAAACTCCAGCGCCTCTTTTTCCTGCGGCTTACCCTTGATCAGTTCTTTGACCAAGGGATACTCCGGAGCCAAAACAATATAAGTTGCCCCGAAAATAGTATCTACGCGGGTGGTAAATACCGGGATTACCTTATCGCTGTCCTTTAGGCGAAAACAAATATCCACTCCGCAGCTTTTACCGATCCAGTTGTTCTGCATGGCCAAGACACGCTGCGGCCATTCTTTAAGCTGGCCCAGGTCCTCCAATAATCTTTCCTTATATTCAGTGATCTTTAAATACCACTGCTCCAGATCCTTTTGTTCGACTTGCGTATGGCATCTCCAACAGCCGCCATCCGCTACCTCTTCATTGGCTAAGGTAGTCTGGCAGCTGGAGCACCAGTTAACTGCTGATGCCTTTTTATAAGCCAGTGAGCGCTCGAACATCTTCAGGAATATCCACTGGTTCCATTTATAATAATCGCTGTCGCAGGTAGAAACCTCCCTCTCCCAATCGTAGGAAAACCCCATCCTCTTTAATTCTGTTTCCATCTCTTTGATGCATTTACGCGTCCAGGTATCCGGCTTGGTCTTGTTTTTTATCGCGGCGTTCTCCGCCGGCTGGCCAAAGGCATCAAATCCCATAGGATGCATTACATTGTAGCCTTCCAGCATTTTAAACCGGCTGGCCACATCTCCAATGGTATAATTGCGCACATGCCCCATGTGGATCTTTCCCGACGGGTAAGGGAACATCTCCAGGAGGTAATATTTTTTGCGGCTGGGATCGGCTTGCGCACGGAAGACATGACCGGCCTGCCACTTTTTCTGCCACTTTTCTTCGATCTTTTTAAAATTATAATGCATATTAGCTACCTAACTTCCTGACTAATTTCAGGTTATCTTTATCGCTGTTTTCATTGCTTTTGGGTGTTTCCAGAATCATGGGTATGTTTTTTAATTTAGGATGGTTAATGATCCTCTTCATCCCGCTAAGGCCGATATGGCCGCGGCCAATATGGTCATGCCGGTCATGGTGGCAACCCAATTCCCCGGCCGCGTCATTCAGGTGGATCAGCTTGATCAACTTTATTCCCACCATTTCCTGGATCTCATCAAGCATCTTTTCTAAACCCTGTTTAGTTGACAGGTCATAACCCGCCAGATAAGCATGCGCCGTATCCAAACATAAACCTACGCGGGATTTTTCTTTCAGGCCTTTCAGGATTTTGTGCTGATGATAAAATCTGTAACCCAGCCATGAGCCGCTTCCTGAAGTATTTTCCAGCAATATCCCAACCTTAGAGCCCTTGGTCTTCTCTAATATTTTATTTAAGGCCTCAACCAACCTCTTAATCCCGGTATCCTCAGAGGTCTCCTTGTGGCTGCCCATGTGCGTAACGATATAATCCGCCCCTAATTTTTCCGCGTCCCGGATATCCTCTATATAAGCTTGAATAGAGCCATTGTAAAGCCGCGGATCAGGAGAGGCCAGATTTATCAGGTAGGAGATATGGATAAAAACCGGGTTAATTTTATACTTTTTGCGCCTGGTCTTAAATTCCTCGATATCTTCAAAGGAGAACTGAAAATCATTACGCCAGGACTGGGGGCTCCTGGCAAATATCTGCATAGTATCGCAACCTAAATTATGCGCGATATCCAGCGCCTGATATATCTTGCCTGCCCCGGAAACATGTACGCCTAGGATCATAATGATTAGATTATACTCCTGCCGGAAATCAGCGTCAATAGCTTATAAAAAAAGGCGGAGATTATCCACCATTTATAAGAATTTGGTGGAGCCGGAGGGGATCGAACCCTCTGCCTCTTCCATGCCATGGAAGCGCTCTCCCAGGTGAGCTACGGCCCCAAAATTTCTATATTTAATTTAACTGTTGACCTTTGCTATTTTAGAATATAATATGTAGAACGTCAACTAAATATTGCCGAGGTGGCGGAATGGCTTACGCGGCGGTCTCAAAAACCGTTGAGGGCAACCTCATGAGGGTTCAACTCCCTCTCTCGGCACTAAAACTAGCCAGAACTATTTAATAAATAGAGCTGGCTAGTTTTTTAATTAACGTATAGCGAAATTAAGCAGTGATCCGGTAACCAGGGCAACGAAAAACATAATTAAGCTGGCCTTGATCAGGTCCTTTAACCCCAACTCCTTAAAGAAGACAATAAAGGTTGCCACGCAGGGAAAAGATATTGCCAAAAGCACAGCGGCAATAAACGACTGTTTGGCGCTTAATGCCAGAGGGATGAGCATGCCTACTGCTACATCTTTTCTAAACAATCCCATTACCAGGGAAACCACCGCCTCTTTAGGCAGTCCGAATAGCCCCCTTACCACAGGAGCAAAGATACCGGTAAATAAATCAAACAGCTTAAAATATAAAAGCACATTCACTGCTAACACACCCAGCAAAACCAGCGGTGCGGCTTCAATTAAAAAGCCTTTGATACGCAAAAATAATTTATGCCACAATGTCGCTAGCGACGGAAGCCGGAATGGGGGAATCTCAACCAGAAGCTCAGGGCTGTAACCTTTGACTGTATGGTTAAGGATTATGCCTAAGACCAGCCAGATAGCTAATAAAACAAGATATACCCCGGAAACATAAAACCCGGAGAACCTGCCTAACAAACCAAAGATCATCGCCTGCAGCGCCACGCAGGGAACACCGATAGAAATTAAGGTTGCGGCAATGAACCTCTCTCGCCTGGATTCTAAATTACGCGTAGCTAAAATCCCCGGGACATTGCAACCTAAGCCTAAAAGCACCGGGATGATCGCAAAACCATGCAGGCCCAGGTGGTGTAAAAGATTATCCAAAAGCATGGCCAGGCGCGGCAGAATACCGATATCCTCCACCAGTCCCAAAACAAAGTAAAACGAGATTATATAAGGCAGCACCATGGCAAACTCAATATAAGGAGCAGTGGTCAATAATCCTAAGGACTGCTTAAAATCAATCCGGCCGTTAATTAAATCACCGATTACCAAATGATGAATAAAGCTTTCTTCTCCCAGAAAAGAACTAAGCTTAACCAAGAGGGGCTGGTAGAAATTAAGGAATATAGGGTCAGCGATCCTGTTAATTAAATTCTCGCCGATAAAACGCACCACCTGAAAAGATACCAGAATGACTCCGATACCAATGAGCGCTCCGCTAAACGGCCTCACCGAGGCATCCTCTAAGATCTCCCGCAAGGTATGATGGCGGTGCGTCAGGTGCTGTACCTGTTCAATGATACTGCCTATCTCCTGCCAGCGTTGCCGGTGAGAAAATTGATGGCGCAACACCGGCTTTGTTTCGTTGATTCTTTCCAAGAGCAGTTTTATGCCTAAACCGGTAATTGCACAGGTTGGGATTACCGGGATCCCCAGGATTTTCTCCAGTTTATCAGTCTCAAGACTTACCCCATGATGCTTAGCTTCATCGCACATATTAAGGGAAACCACTACCGGCAGGCCTGCCTCAAGCAGCTGCAAGGTCAGGTAAAGATTGCGCTCTAAGTTGGTGGAATCAACGATATTGATAACCGCCATTTCATCCTTAGGGCACTCATTCAACAAGGACACCGCAACTTCCTCTGATTTGGAGGCCGGCTCAAGCGAATATGTGCCCGGAAGATCCACTACCTCGACCTCCTGATTTCCAAGCTTCAGAAATCCGCGCATGATTTCAACTGTCGTGCCGGCATAATTAGAGGAGATAACCCGCACCCCGGTAAGGCGCGAGAACACCACGCTTTTGCCGACATTGGGATTGCCTACTAAAAATATTTTCTTTATCATTGCCCCTCGACTACAATTTTATTAGCTACACTATGTCCTAAAACCAAAACGCTTCTGCCCACTTTAATCGCTACGGGCCCCCTAAGCCCGATATGGCTGATCTTGATAATTTCCCTGCCCTTGTAAATTCCCATACTCATAAATTTATTCTGCAGCCCCAAGCCTCCGGAGATCTCGCAGATAATCCCCCTTTGTTTTGCTTTCATCTGGCTCAAGCTTATTTTCTTCATATTATTTAATATAACGGGCTATTACTTTGTACACCCGGCCAGCCACAACTTTATAGCCGCGCGCGTTAGGATGGAAAAAATCGCTTTTCATCGCGGGATTGGTGATAATCCTGCTTAAAATTGACGGGATAAATATCGCCTTCTTCTCCCCTGATAGCCTCTTAAAATCCCTTCTGTACTCCTTAAAGAACAGCCCGGAGCTGATATCCACCAAAGCCACCATTGCGCCCTTCTCCTGGATGCGATCAATCATCCGGGATAAGTTTTTAACCGTATCCTCCCGGGGGATCTTTTTAAGAAAATCATTCCCGCAGAACTCCACAATAACCAGACGCGGATCTTGAGCCAAAACATCATTATCCAGGCGTTCTAAGGCGCAAAAAGTAGTATCCCCATCCACCCCGGCATTGATCACCGGAAGCTTAACCATCGGCCTTAAATTCGAAGGATAATCTTCTCCGGGGTTTGCCCCGTAGCCAAAGGTAATGCTGTCTCCGAAACAGATAATATTCCCGCCAGTATTGCCCGCATTCTTGATCTCTGGTTTTAGGCAACCTGTCAAAGTAAGAAGCAATACAAACGCAAGCCCGATTCTATAATTAATTTTTCTCATATTTTAACCTCAACTGCCCGCAGGCAGCATCAATATCCTGTCCCCGCTCCCTCCTCAATGTAACATTAATGCCGGCCTTAAACAAATAGTCTTTAAAAGAAACTGTTTCCGGTTTCTCAGGAGGCATAATCTTTAATTCCGGTATCGGGTTTGCCGCAATCAGGTTAACCTTGGCTAACCTTAAATCCTTTAAAAGCGTAACTAATTTTTGCGCAGAACCCAGATCCGCATTCAGGCCTTTAATCAATACATATTCAAAGGTAATCTGACGGTTGGTTTTGGCAATATATTCATGGCAACACCTGATTAAATCCGCTAAAGGGTATTTTTTATTCACCGGCATGATATGCGTTCGGATCCTGTCATCGGCAGCATGTAAAGATATGGAAAGCTCTACCTGCAACTCTTCATCCTGCAGCCTTTTTATGCCCGGGATGATCCCGCAGGTAGAAATAGTAATCCGTCTGGCGCCAATATTAAAAGCATGCGGGGCGTTAATCACCCGGATTGCCTTAAGCACATTTTCATAATTATCCAGCGGCTCTCCTGTGCCCATAAATACAATGTGCGTTAAGGGGCCGTTCTGCGCGTTATTTTTTAAATAAAGCGCTTCATCCAGGATCTCACCTGCGCTTAAATTACGCTTAAAGCCTTTTAGGGCGCTAGCGCAAAACCGGCAGGCAAATTTACAGCCTGCCTGCGAAGAAATGCAGCCGGTGACTGCGCAGAGGCGCGCATCGGCCTCTCCGCCCAGAAGGGGCGCACTTGGCAATCCTTTATGCCAAGGTGCGATAAGACCGGGTGCCCGCTTTGTCATAGGAATATTTACCGCCTCAATTAAATTTCCGTCATTTAGCTCAAAAAGAAATTTATCCGTCCCGTCACTGGATTTCTGTAAATCCGCCAGTTGCAGGCCCAAAATGTAAAAATCATCTACCAGGGTTTTTCTCAAGGCCGCGGGTAAATCGCTCATGCTGCTAAATTCAAAAGCCCCTTTTTGATAAATCCAGTTAAATATCTGCTTGGCATGATACTTGGGGCTGCCCCAGGAGAGCAATTTATCCTCTAATTCTTTTAAGCTTAATTCCTTAATATCCCTCATACCCTTTAGGGGACACTTTTCCCTTTGCTTTCAGAAACGTCCCTAAGTTGTTCTTTGTCGATTTTGCCGGTGCGGTTTTTAGGAAGCGCTGCGCAAAACTCAAAATAGTGCGGGATCTTAAAATGCGCCAGGTGCTGGCGCAGAAAATAACGCAGTTCCTCTTCAGAAATATTTTTTCCTTCTTTAGGTACCAGGAAGGCCTTAGGCACCTCTCCTCTTAATTTATCAGCTACCCCGATTACCGCTGCCTCGGCAATATCCGGATATTTTTGCAAAACCGCTTCCACCTCCGGCTCAAAGACGATCTCCCCGCCAACCTTGATTATCTCTTTTTTTCTGCCGACGATATAAAGAAACCCTCCGGCGTCAAACCTGCCCAGGTCTCCTGTATGAAACCAGCCGTCGCAGATAGTTTCCCGGGTCAATTTTTCATCTTTAAAATACCCGTCGGTAACTACCCAGCTTTTTACCGCCACCTCCCCTACTTCTCCGGCTTTAAGTTCTTGATTACTTTCCGAGAATATCTTTACCTCGATCCAGGGGGCAGGCCGGCCTACGCTTTCAATATTCTTTGAGCCCATAGGCAGAACTACGGTGGGGGCATTGGTCTCAGTTAAACCCCAGCCATTCAAAAGATAAGCCTTGGGGCAGAACTGCTGGAACCTGCGCAGGGCATCCGGTGAATTGGAGGCGCCGAAAGTAACAATCCAGCGTAAACTCGACAGGTCAAATGTCTCAAATTCCTTCAGCTGCAAAAGCGCGTAATACATCGAAGGAACGAGCCAGAAAAAATTAACCTTATAATTCTGCACATCCCTTAAGAATTCCAAGGGGATGAAACGCTCCATTAATACCAGGGTTAAGCCAAAGCTAATGGTATTCTGGATATAGATCAGGCCGCCTAAATGCGAAAATGGCAAGGCGCAAAGCGCGATATCCCCGGCTTTTAGATCCGCGTTCACAAAAAAGGCCATGGATTTCACGGGGGCATCCAATTGGGCATAATTGATCAAGACGCCTTTGGGTTTTCCGGTTGTGCCGGAGGTATAAAAAATTATGGCATAATCTTTATTTTCAATCTTTACTTGCGGGGCTCGCGCCTCTTCCTGGACGAGAAATTCCTCAAAACTTATAGCCCCCTCCGCCTTGGACTGGCAGGAAATAATTTGCCTTAGAGAAGGAATGTTTTTTTTGAGATTATCAAAAGAAATGTTCGCTTTGTGTTTGGTGATAAGGGCTTTTACTTCGGCATGTGCTGCGCAGGAGATTATTTCATCTTCGGTGAACATAAAATCCAAGGGCACGGCGCAGGCGCCAAGGGACCAGATGGCTAAATAGCTGAAAATATACTCCGGCCAGTTAGGAAGATAAATAGCAACTTTATCTCCGCGCTTCAGGCCAAGCTTAAGCAATCCTTGGCTAAGGGAAAAGACCTTATCTTTAAGCTGCGCAAAGTTCAGATTATCCCCGCGGAAGATGATCGCCGGTTTTTGCGGGAATTCTTTTGCGCGCTGCTCTAAGACTTCAATTACGTTCATTAAAATCCATACCAGTAATTTACCAGGGGCTTGCCTTCGCTGGACTGATCTAAAATCACATTTTTAAGCCGGGTGTATTCCAGGAATCCCTCTTTGCCAAGCTCCTTGCCGAAGCCGCTTTGCTTAAACCCGCCGTAAGGCAGCTGGTTGTAAAACATGCCATAAGTATTGATCCAGACAGTGCCGGCATTTATTTTCTTGGCCAACTCATCCGCCAAAGAGAAATCGCTTGTCCAGATACAGGCAGCTAAACCAAAATCTACGCTATTGGCTAAAGCGACTGCCTCATCTGAACCGGAAAACTTATGGATCAAGGCTACCGGCCCAAAAACCTCTTCTTTAAAAACATGCGCATGCGTGCTTACATCAACCAAGACTGTCGGCTCAAAGTAATAACCGTTCTTAAGCTCAAGGGCATCCGGGATTTTCCCGCCGCAGATAACTTTTGCGCCTTCGGCCTTTGCCTTTTCAATATAGGCAATCACCTTCTTACGCTGGCTGTCGCTGATCAAGGGGCCCATCTGGGTCTGGAAATCCTCTGCCAAACCCAATTTTATGCGCCCGGCCTTTTCCACAAAACCCGCCACAAATTTATCGTAAATACTTTCCTGCACAAAAAAACGCGACATAGCAGTGCACATCTGGCCCTGGTTTAAAAATATCGAAGCCAGACAGCTGTTTATTGCGACATCTAAATCCGCGTCGCCAAACACCAGGCTTGCGGATTTACCGCCCAGCTCCATAATTAGCTTCTTCACATTCCTGGAAGAATACTGCAGGATCTGTTTACCTATTTCATTGCTGCCGGTAAAAGAAATCATATCCACCCGCTTGTCCGCGCAAAGCGCCTCCCCTATTTTTGCGCCGCTGGCATTGATAACATTGACGACACCGGCAGGCAAGGCCGCCTTATGGATAATTTTAGCAAGCTCTAAAGCAGTAAGCGGGGTAAGACTGGAGGGTTTTAAAATAACCGTGTTGCCGGCAGCCAGGGCCGAGGCTAATTTCCAACAGGCGATCAAAAGCGGATAATTCCAGGGCACGATCAACACTACTACGCCCAGAGGCTCGCGGATTAACTTGGCTTTTGCATCAACCGCTACATTAAGCTCTTCATCCTTTAAATAATCAATAAAATTATTGGCGATGAATTCAAAGGTTTTAGCGCTTGAGGGAATATCCATAAAGGTGGATTCTTTGATGGGCTTGCCGGTATTCTGCGTTTCCAACTGAGCAAGCTCTGCGGCGCTACCTAAAATACCTTCGGCGATCTTAAGGATAAACTCCTTGCGCTGCTCCAGAGAAAACTGCGGCCAGGGCCCATGATCAAAAGCCTCCCTGGCGCTGGATAAAGCCAACTCCACTTCTTTTATTGAAGCAAGCGAGGCCTCGGCAATTACTCTACCGGTTGAGGGATTAATGATATTCTGCTTTTCCGGGGTCTCTATAAATTGTCCGTTGATAAAAAGCGGGCATTTCAAATTCATTCGATTTTTACCTCTCTAAACAAGACAAACAACCGGCTAAACGGGACATACCACTTGGAAAGCTGGCCCAATTGTCCGCTTAATTTCATTTTTCCCTGGGTAACCGCCACAAATGAATCCAGTTCGCCCAGGAATATCTGCTCCCAGACCGCACCGGGCGCGGAAATAATAAAAGGGGCGTCGCTGTCGGTGTCCAGCTTTACTATTTTCCCTTTTTCGAAATTAAATTTAAAAACCTCTCCGCTATCATCAAGTTTAATCGCTAACTTCACGGTCAGCTCCAGCTCTTTACCTTTTTTCGCGATAAACTCATCCTTATTCACCAAATCCACAATTGCCTGGATATGCTGGCGGCTAAACATAGTATATGCTGTCTGGTTGCGCCTTAAGTCATCTCTTAAAGCTGTGTCCAAATCATCCAGGATATCTTTGTCAAATATTCGCGCAACTGCCGCGCTCTTTACCGCTTCTTCCAATGCCTCGGTAATACTCAACGCGGCTTCAAATTTATCGGCAATCGCCACTGTGCCATGATTCTTTAAAACTACTAAATTATTTGTCTTTAAAGCGGCAATTACCGGCTCAGGAACCGTCACTGTCGGAGTTTCCTGAGGAATCACTGGAATATCCCCAAGATAAAACTTAGTTTCAAAACTCATCGCCTTAAGAGTTTTAGTTACCGCAAAATATCCATTAATTAAAGGTGGGTGACAATGCACCACTACTTTAGCAGAGAAATTTTTATAGACTAGGACGTGCAAAGGCAACTCTGAACTGGGCTTAATTTCACCTTCATATTTACTGCTCGCTAAATTTACTTTAACAATATCACTTTCACTTAATTGGCCAAGAAATGTACCCGCAGCCGTAATAAGAATATTTTCAGCATCTAACTTTGCGCTTAAATTACCGGATTTAGCCACAGCTAACCTGGCAGCATAAAGCCGCTGGCCAACTTTAATCATCTCGAGCCTTAATTCATTCTCAGACATATTTAAACCTTTAAATAAATGTGTTTAGTAATTAATTTTGCCGGCGTAACATCAAAAGCCGGGTAATACGCCTTAACTTCTTTAGGCGCTAAATACAACCCCTGGTAAATTTTTAGTTCATCCGGCGGCCTAATCTCGATCTTAATTTCTTTTCCGCTTTTTAATTTTGAAGCCGGCGGGCATATTACATAAAAAGGTATTTTAAAATACTTGGCAACCACGGCAATCTGATAAGTGCCAATTTTATTGGCAATATCACCATTGAGAGTTAAGTGGTCTGCTCCGACGATAACCTTGGTCACTTTGCCTAATGATAATAAATACGCCACCATATTATCAGTAATAATCGTTACATCAAAACCGGCGCGCATAATCTCCCAGGCAGTAAGACGAGATCCTTGCAGGTACGGCCGGGTCTCGGTAACATAAAAACTTATTTCTTTGCCCTGCTCTTTAGCAAACTGAGCGATTAGAGGCATTAGCCCGCTAACATTACAATGCGTAAGAATTACATCTTTGTCCTTAAGCAACTCCGCCGTTTCCTTAGCCTGTTGGATGCGCTTAGCCTTAAGCATCTCTAAAAACCCTAAAATGCTTTTCTCCAGGGGCGCGCCGCTTTTTTCTATTCCCAAAACCATATCCGTTAGAAATTTAAATGATAATGTCGGCCGCGTGGCATTAATCGCTGCGGCAACTTTAACCAGGTTCTTATTTTGCCGCTTGCTTAAAATGAAAGCATGCATCACTAAAAGCACCTGGCCCACAGCGCGGGTCTTCATCTCTTTTATTGCCTGACAAGCCTGCTGATAATTCTTAGCCTTTATATAGGTAAGCTTCTGGGGAAGTTGAGTTTCATCCAGGATATGGATGGTGTTACCTTTTAATTGTATTGGCCAAAATAATGGAGAAAATTTCATATTCTATTTCCCTTCTAATTTCTTAACTAATTCTAATGCGATTTTAATTAAATTACTCTCGGCCATATAATATAGCGGATTCATAAAGCCCATTTCACCCGTAATTACATTATCACTTACCGCTAATATGGAAGCGGCCTTAATATTATATGTCTGACAAATAGTTAACAACGTCGAAGAAACCATATCCACTGCCCGCGCGCCTTCTTTACGCTTGGCTTCAACGATCTCGCGGGTTTCACGCAATAAAGCATCCGTAGTCCAGGCTTTCCCGCGGTGCACATTTAAACCCATGCCTTTAGCAATTTCAAATAAAAGGTCAGAAAGCTTTTTATCACTTACTGTTTTAAAATCTTTATCTACGTAATATGGTGTTACCCCATCGCCGCGAATAACCTCATCCACCACAAATAAATCCCCAACATGGATATTCTCATCCAGCGATCCACAGGTACCTACGCGAATAATATTCTGGATGCCCGCATTACACATGACTTCCGTAGTAATTGAGGTATCCGTAGAAAACCTTCCTCCATTGATCCCGGTAACCTTAATTCCTTCATAAGTGCCGGTATACATGGTGTATTCCATAAAAGAAAAATTACGTACGGGATTTTCTATTTGCTTCATTAATACATCCAGCCGATCTCGCGGCCCGGGCACAATTGCATATTTTCCTACATCCTGCGGCCTCAGCTGCACCATCTCCGTTAAGTCTCTTCCGGTTAAATGAACATTTTTTTGCATCTGCATCTTAATTTCTCCTCAATTTGTTTAAAGAATAAATATCTTCTCTAAATTTCCACCCAAGATATTTTGTTTATCATCTTGGGATATATCTAAATCTTTGACGGCTTTAATGCCACTGGCCACATCATTTTTTGCCGGCCAGTCGCTGCCCCAAAGAATGCGTTTTGGACCCATAAGTTCAAGGGCCAGCAGGAAATTCGCCTTAGTCGTATCACCGCTTGTATCTACGTAAATATTCTTAAGATAATCTGAAGGCAGCGCTTGTAGATCCTTGACAAAGTTCATCTTGCGCAGCATCTGATAAGTTGTATCAAATCGCTGCTTAAGATAGCAAATTGCCCCGCCAAAATGGGCAAAAATGAATTTCACCTTAGGATGCTGCCGTAAAATATCCGACATTAAAAGCTTGCCGATTGAAATCGTCGTATCAAAAACATACTCAATCACCGGAGTAAGCAAAGGGTCTTTAACCCGCTCATAACCTATCGGGTTGACAATCTGCGAGTGCACAAAAATTGGGATGTTTTTTTCTTCCGCCAGCTTATATACCGGTAAAAACATCCGATCATCAAGATAGATTCCATTATAACTCGAAGCCAGAGAAACTGCCCTAAAACCTAGCTCGCCCGTTACGCGCTTTAATTCCTCCACTATATCAATAGAATTATCCAGTGGAAGAATTGCCGCGCCGATAAACCGATTGCCATAGCGCTTAAGGATCTGGCCAACATTATCATTATAAAGATGCGCCACCTGGCTGATGCTGCCTAATTTTAAATGCGCATCCGTAGTCGGATAACTTAAAACTGCCCGCTGAATTCCTGCTGCATTCATCATTTTCAGCTGCGCTTCAATATCACCCCACCCTTTATGAAAAAAATGGGCGTTTGTAATGATTTCATCCGGCAGCCAATGGCTATGCGCATCAATCAACATTTAGTGCTCCGTGCTCCTTAATATGCGCTCAATCATTTCTTTTTCATAAAGCGCCTTGATCTCTTCCAAGCCCTTCCTGCCCAACTCCCGGGAAATTATTTTCTCAACCGCGTTGAGCTTCAGATCAAGAAAGATAAACTCAGGGTTGGCTATTTTCCCCTGGTATTTCAGCTCAAGACAGGCCTTCTCCTTGTTGGCGATATACTCACGGAAATCATTGACCTGCTTTTCCAAAGCGCTTTTCTCATGCGGCAGGAATGCGCCCATAAGGGTATTCTCCATCTCAGTCAGTATGTCTTTGTCAATATCCGCCTGCGTAAACTTGCGTTCGTATTTATCAAATGCCTCTTTAGTAGTTTTATACAACCAGACAAAATACCTTTTTTTTAAGTTTCTCACATCCTGATTATTCATTCTTTCTCCCTCCTGCGCAGAAGCGCGTACCGGCCCCTCCTATTAGGCCGGGTATTATTTTTTCACCAATTCCACAGTATCAAAATAAAGCGTGCCTTTTGACCCGGGAAGCGGCTCAAACTGGAATATCCTGATCGGAAAATCAAGCTGGCCGTTCTTATCCGCGTCATCCGGTTGCCAGTCGTCGCGCACCATAAATTTATCAAAACCGCAGATGATCTGTTTCCAGCCCTTGAAATTATCCTCCAGAATAAAACGCCAGAGTTCCCCGCCGCTATCTTTTACGTCAAAGGCGATTTTAGCCTTGGAATCTGTGCCATACATATAGAATGAGATCGCATTATATTCTTCCCATTTCACGTCTGTTGGCTTAATTATCCAATTGGCATTCTTGGCATCTAAGCCTGTGCCGCGGGCAACATAAATATACCCTCCGGGTACAGCATCATAAACAACCTTAAGCGCCTGATTGCCGCTATGTTTAATATCAGTGGATGCGCTTACCTCTGCACTTGAGCCATTTCCTGAGCCGAAATCAACTGTTCCTTCCGGTCCGCCGGAAACCAAGGCCTCAAAATCGTCAAGCAATAAATTGTTCCCCTCAGCCAGACAAATTCCCACAGCCAACAATACCGCTATTGCCGCTAAAGACACTGTTTTTTGCATCTATTTCCTCCTTGAGCATAAGCTCACACCAAATCATCCGATAGATTTGGGTGTTGATGCTTACCGTTACTTTACCGGATGCTGCTGTTTAAACGGTATTACCGGAACTGTCCAAGGCGTCTGCTGATTAATTACCGATATCTCCAGCGGACAAACATTAGCCGGCACAGTCAAGGCAAAACGCATCGCATCCTCAATTGCCTCGGTGCTCATTAAACGCGAAGTGTCATTGGTGATGTCTTTGAGCTTACCGGTAAGGTCCGTATCGGTTACCCCGGGTAAAATCGAGGTGACCTTGATCCCGTGGTCGCGCAACTCCCAGAATAAACCTTTGGAGAAAGCGCGCAAGCCCACTTTAAGCGAACTGTAAACAATAAAATTTCTTGGGACAGGGTCGACTAAAGTAGATCCGGAAACTATATTGATAATCGCCCCGTATTTCTGCTTCATCATATCATTAATCACCAGGCGGATAAGCCGCACATAACCTAAATAATTAGTATGCGCCAGTTTTTCAAAATCCTCGATCGGCTGCTGGTTAAAAGGGAATTGGCTGGATACCCCGGCGCAATTGATCAGGATATCTACCTTGCCAAACTTTTCTTTGGTTTTATTTACCAGATTCTCCAAATCCTCTAATTTTGCCACGTCGGTTGGCACAGCCAGGACTTCAACCTTGTATTTGCTGGCGATCTCATCCGCGGTTTCTTTTAAGGGGCCCTCTGCGCGCGCGGCAATCGCCAGATTAATTCCCAGTCCCGCAGCAGTGCAGGCCAGAGCATGGCCGATACCTCGGCTGGCCCCGGTAAGAATAGCAACTCTACCTTTTAAATCTGTACTCATGATATACCTCCTTGCCCACAAGGGCACACCCGCCACGAGGCGGCACTGGCCCAATTCCTATAAGGGCCAGGTGCCTAATTAGCGCGGGGTGTTATTGCTTAAGTTTAAAAACCCTTCCTAAAAACAAAAGTATAAAAAGCGCGCTGCCGAAAACAATAAAACCTAAACTGAAGCTTCTTTGCATGATCAGGCCACCCAGGCTTACCCCCAGACCGCCGGCGATAAAACGTACCCCGCTATTCAAACTGGCAGCTTCATTTAAAAGCTCCTGCGGCAGGTCAGTCACCATAGTAGCCAGGCCTACATGATTAAAGGTCCACCCCAGCCCCCAGATAATCATCACCAGGCCAAACAGGCTTAAAGGCAATTTTAGTAAGAGCAGGAAAATACAAATAACCATGGCAATAATACCCAGGTTTACCACTGCCTGGCGGCCTAACTTATCAGCCAGTCGCCCGCCGCAGAGCTCGCCGAATATTCCGCTTAAGCTGGTTAAAGTAATCAACATGCTGATGGCAAACTGGCTTAAGAAGCGTTGCGTCGAGAAATAAACCCCCAGCCACTGCTGCACCGCATGATAAATCAGGCTGATGAAAAAAATGTAAACAAAGATCCTGATGACGCTCTTATTTTTAAAAGCCTCCAGATATCCAAAACGAAAACGCCCCAGATCCTCTTTGAAGCTCGGCAGGTAAATATACATAAAAACCCAGAGGATCAATCCTAAAACCCCGGGGATTATAAATATCAGGCGCCAGTGGATAAACCCGCTTAAAAACAAGCCCAGCAAAGAAGCAATAAAGGTTGAGCCGAAAAATAGCCCGATATATCTTCCGCGTTTATCCTGGTTTATATGTTTAGCGATGAGGATCAGGCCCAAAGGAATAACTGAGGCTCCGAAAAGCCCCATAAGAAATCTGGCGGTAAAAAGCACGGCGATATTGCAAGACAGCCCTGCCAAAAGATTAGCCAGGGAAAATAGAAAGATACAAACAAGTTCCACCCTGCGCGCATCAAAGGCGCGCACCAGCGGGCCATAAAACAATGCGGCTAAGCCATAAGGCAGCATATACAGCCAGAGAATCTTGCCTACTACAAATTGAGAAAGAGCAAAATCAGCGGCAATCGACGGTACCAACGCCGCTGCCCCAGCGACATTAAATGATAAAACCGCCCCCTCTAAACAAAAGATGCCAAATGTGGCTTTCTTCACTTAACTGCTTCTTTTTCAATGATCTCTTTAAAGATCTTTAAATTATGCTGCGAGCCTTCGTTGATAAAACCTTCAACCTGGCTATCATTAAACTTAGCTTTGAGGTCCATCTGGAAATGCTGGATCCAGGAAATCTCAATCCCTTCAGGCTTAGGAGTATAAAGCCAGATGATCTTCATATATTGAAAGGGAAACTTCGGCTCCTCCCTCTCGGCATAAGCGAAATATTTGTCCTTAAAAAGCAGGCGCCAGGATTGCCACGACTTATCCTCTTCATCGGTAAGACGAAAGGTAATCTTGTTGGCCTCTTTTTTAACCACCTCCGCTTTTTTGTATTCGCCGCCGAATAACTCGGTCCAGCGCGAAATATCATTGGAAATATCAAAAACCAGATCGTACGGCGCGTTAATAATTATCGAATTACACGTATGCCCCATTTTAACCCTCCTTATCCACCAGGATAACACCCGCGCAATTCCGATAAACGCGGGGTGTCTTCTATAATTGCCACCACCCTCGCCCACGCAGCGCCGGTGTTTTTTATGCGTATAGGAAAACAAATTACCTTAAATCCATAATTTGGCAACTTCTCTAAATTAGCCAGGCGCTCAATATGGATAAATTCTTTGATCCTCCCGTAAAAATGCGCCGGGTAAAATGTTTTAGGATCTTTTGTTTTCAAAAACTCGCTTAACATAAATCTATAAGGCCGATCAATACCCATGGTATCTACGCCGAAAATCTTGATTCCCCGATCTAGAAGATAATCGATAGCCGATGGATCCACCCCAGGATAATCCGCAAAATATTTCGGGCTGCCGTATAATTTATCCGCTGCGGTATGCAATAATACAATATCCAAAGCCTTCAGCTGATAACTTATTTTCTTAAGCGCTGATTCGATGTCATCTGCTTTGATTACCTCATTGGGCTTTTTATGGGTAAATTCTAATTTTACTCCATCCTGATAACAATACTCCAAAGGTATTTCATCCGCAGTCTTAGAAGCCCTGCCTTCTGACTTAGAACCATAATGAAAAGAGTAATCCAGGTGCGTGCCGATATGCACCGGCGCGTGCACGATCTCCAAAGATAAAAACTCCTCATCAGGCAGCTGTTCCTTCTTTACGATGCGCTCCCCTAAGGCATATTTTATTTTACCCAACAGAGTCTTACCCATGATTACGCGGTTGAATTTCTCAACCCCGGCTTTATGGCTTACCCGCTCAATAGAGACCTTATGCACCTCAAAGGCCTTCTCATCAATAGGCAGACTTAAGTCAATTATCTTCATTTGGCCAGTTTTGACTGGATATTGTTTACAATGTCGTTAATCGTCGAACTCTTAGTGATCTCCTTAAGGCTAAGCTTTACGCCAAATGATTTCTCCAGGGCGATCACCGATTCCACCATCTCGGTAGAGTCCACGCCGATACTGTCCTGTAAAGACAGCTCGTCTTTGAGCTCTTCAAGCTTTACTTTTAAGAGGCTGCTTAATAATTCCTTTATTTTTGCTTTTGTATCCATAACCGTCCTCCCATCACACATGCACTTCGCCTTTGGTCGCCCCTGCCTCCCATTTGCCTACGCCGGCCATAACATCCTGAAAGCAGAGTTTAGCTAATGGATCAAAATTACTTTCCATAATTCTATTTATCCTGCCCGGCTTAGAGAAAAATTCGCGCATACACCATGAACCCAAGCGTCCTAAATCCGCAATACTAAGATGATCCGTAGGGATTACCGGATGGAGGAAATCCCATTGTGAAAAATCAACCTTTTTCGGATCAATCCAGTTTTTCTTTAGAGCAATCCTCCACATCGGTGAATTTGGGGCAGGAGTTACATATCCAACCCACAAAATATCCGGATCAACCTGATCAGTAAACTCAAAACGCTGCTTGATAATCTCTTCGGTATCATAATCAAAACCCATCATGATATCGGCGACAATCGCGATATCATTTTTACGGAACATTTCTATAGTTTTTTTAATCTGATCAATCGTAATGCCTTTGGCGATTTTCTTAAGCTCTAACTGAGTAGTAACCTCAATGCCGAAAACTCCCATGATTAAACCATTTTCTTTCATCAAGGGCAGAATTGATTCACAATTAACCCAATCATTAGCGCGTCCTAAAGATACCCATTTAATCGGGTTATTGGATGCTTTTTTAAGTTCACAAAACTTGCGGACTCTTTCAGGGTCTACATTAAAATTGTCATCTTGAATAACCACAACTTTAACCCCGTATTTTCTATGCAAAAGATTCAGCTCTTCCATAACTCTTTCCGGAGATTTAGCGCGCCATTTCAAAAAATCTGAAGGCGAGCGCGGATCAAACTGATCCCATTCATAACAAAAGGTGCACGCTGAAGGGCATCCTCTTGATGTAACCATATCCACAAATGGTTTCCAATAGGTGTGACCTACATATTTATCCATGGGGAATAAATCATAAGCCGGCAAAGGAAGCTTGTCTAGGTCTTCCATAAGCGGCTTATGCGGACCCATAACAATTGCCCCGTCAACACGCGAGGTAACACCACCTACATCTTTAAGTGGTTTATTTTTATCTATCGCCTCAATAAGATCACCGAAAGATTCCTCTTCACCCATAACTATAAAATCAACTTCAGGGATCTCCTCTAATGTCGGTACTGGCATTGCTGAATACCATAAACCGCCAAGAATGATTTTTGTCTTAGGAAGTGCTTTTTTAATTCCTATAGCTGCATCTTTAAAATGTCGTAAAACCCCGTATCCGCCATAACCGTGCAGCTGCTCACCCATAACCACGATATCCGGATTTTTAAGCTTTACTTGTTCGATAAGAGCATCCATCGGAATTTGATCTGCTTTACCGTCTATAACAGAAACATCCTCATAACCTCTTTCGCGCACATATGCTGCCCAATGCGCATATAACTGATTTGGAGAACGATGTATTCCATGCGTTGCCCAAGCACCGACTTTTGGCATAACAAATAAAATCTTCATATTTCCTCCGTTTTAAAACATGGGGACGGTTCTATTTTTTATTGGACAGGTTCTATAAAAAATAGAACCGTCCCCTTTATTTTTCAACCACCAATACCGAATTAATCCCGCCCCTGCCGCGCGAGATTATCAGGGATTTATTTACTTTGCATTCCTTAGCCTGGCCCTTTACATAATTTAATCCGCCTAAAACAGGCGTATCCAGGTTTAATGTCGGCGCGACTAAATTATGCTCCATAGTTAAAAGCGCGATAATCATATCCAAAACCCCTGATGCCCCAAGCAGGTTTCCGAACATGGATTTCGGGCAGCTTAGCGGGATGTCCTTCAGGGCATCCCCAAAAACCAACTTAAGCGCTCTTATCTCGGAATCATCCCAAAGCTCCACTGCCAGGCCATCTAAGCTGATATAGCCGATATCCTGCGGCCTGGCCTTTGCGTCGCTAAGCGCCATATTTATAGCGCGAGCGAGCTCCTCTCCGTCGGAGGCGCAGTTGATCCTATCCACGCCGTCGCAGGATGTACCATATCCGCTGATATAACCTAAAATATTTGCCCCTCTTTTCCTGGCGCGCTGGATACTTTCCATTACCACGATCCCCGCGCCTTCGCCGATAACAAAACCGCTGCGCTGTTTGTCAAACGGCCGGTAAGCGGATTGAGGATCATTGTTATTCTTAGAAAGCGCCCCATAAGTATTGCAGCATAATAAAGCATAAGGGGTAACCGGCGCCTCCATGCCTCCGGCTAAGATCATATTCAATTTATTCTTATTCAGGACCTTCCTGGCATAACCTAAGGCCATTAAGGAGCTGGCCCGGTCGCTGACTATTGTTTTGCTGAATCCTTTTATCCCGTAATAAATAGAGATCTGTCCCTGAGGCGCGGCGGGGAACCAGGCAGAGGCCATGTAAGGGGAAACCCCTTCGCGTCCT
>JBAZQO010000077.1:0-3575 GCA_041645145.1 Candidatus Omnitrophota bacterium | reverse complement strand
GAACTCTCGGGGCAGCCCGACACAGCACAACCAGATACCATTAAACTCGACACAACGAAACCTGACACAGAACCCGATCTTCAGCCGGAAATTGGTCCAGACGCCGATTCTGACACACCACCAGATACCAAATCAGACACCAAACCGGACGTCAAACCCGGTGACACAAAACCTGACCCTGACGAAGACCTTAAACCAAATCCGGATACAGAACCCGATACCTCCACCGACACGACAAAACCCGACACCGCCAAACCAGACACACAAACCCCCGAATCCGGAGAATCTGATGCCACAAACCCCGACGCCTCCACGAATCCGGAACAAACCTCCGAACAGGAGCAAAAATCAGACGCCCCCATAACCCCCGAAGACCCCACAATCCAGCCAACTGATCCAGCAGACTGCACCTGCTCAACCACCGAACCTCGCCACCCCAAAGGTCTTAAAGGACAAGCGACGGTGGCTTTAATCGCCCTATTCGCACTTCTGGGGCTTAGAGGACGAAAAAGAAAGGAGGAAAAAGTTTTAAGATAAAACCAAAGAGAAACGATTCTTCCAAAATTCCTCAAGAATCAAGGCTTGACTTTAGATCAGCAACTAATTATACTTTGAATGTAATTATTATATATTTCTACATATAACTGCATCTAAAATATACTATGGGTAATAATTCAAAAAAAAGAGTTTCTTCAAAAACCAAAGCTATACTAAGTATCCTATCGCGTAATGCTGAAAATGGCTTAATATCAGCCCAAAAAGCAAAAGAAGTCCTGGGTATGCCAATTGCCAAATTATCCAATCGGCTATCAAGTTTGGAAAGAGGCGGCTGGCTTAAGAGGATTCGTCGCGGTTTTTATTTTATTCCACCCATAGAGTCAAAACCGGATTTGATTGTAACAGTGGAAGATTCTTGGATATTGGCTAAATTGTTATATTCACCATGTTATATTGGGGGATGGAGTGCGGCTGAATACTGGGGGTTAACAGAACAAATTTTTAAATCAACTTTTGTTGTAACATCGGCCAATATTCGCAAAAGATCAGAAAGTATAATCGGAGTGGAATTTCATATTGTTAAAGTCCAAAAGAATAAGATTAGAAACCTCACTCCTGTCTGGAGAGGAGCCAGACAAGTAGAAGTATCGGATAGAGAAAAAACATTGGCAGATGCTTTATGTAATCCGGAATGGGTAGGCGGAATCAGGCATTTGACTGATATGTTAAAAACTTATGGGGAAAGAAGTGACAAAGATTTTTCAAAGCTGTTAAAATATCTAAATGAATTTGGGAAGGGAGCTCCTTTCAAACGTTTCGGATATCTACTTGAAGAATTTTTCCCAAGCGAAAAAAATGCCATAAATGAAGCAATCGGTCACAAAAAAACAGGTTATGTTAAACTTGATCCGGATGTTGACGCAAGAGGAGTCTTAAATAAAAGATGGGGATTGTGGATTAACATTTCACTCGATAAATTACAATAATATGATCACCAAATTTGACATAATGGATAGAGCTGCAGAATGGCAATTGAGACCGGAAATTGTCGAAAAAGATTATGTGATTGGTTGGTTATTGACGGGCTTTTCTACCAATTCGGAAACTTCTTCGAATTGGATATTTAAAGGGGGAACATGTTTAAAAAAATGCTATTTTGAAACTTATCGTTTCTCAGAAGATTTGGATTTTTCATTAACGCCGAACGCTTTATACGCTGAACAGGAAATCAAAAACGTGCTTCTGTCACTCGCAGATCATATTAGCGAATTAAGCGGAATTACTTTTCCAACTGCTAACATCGTTGTAGATTCTAAGAAAAATTTAAAGGAACAACCAACTTTTAAGGCAAAACTCGCATATGTTGGTCCACTTCAGAAAAGCAGAGATCCTTACAGAATTTTATTGGATTTAACAAAACATGAGCCAGTATTGGACACTCCGGATAAAAGACGAATTTTCCATCCATATCCTGATCAGCTACCACCGGGTACAACTATTGCAACTTATTCAATCGAAGAGGTTATGGCAGAAAAAATGAGGGCATTGTTCGAAAGGACCAGGCCGCGCGATTTATACGATGTCGTTTATTTACTTGAGAACAGAATCCCAGATATTAACCTACACAAAACTCGCTTAATTTTTTCTAAAAAGTGCGACTCAAAAGGCTTCAACGCTCCCGATATAACTCATCTCAGAGAACGGATATCCAAATCAGAAGAATTAAAATCCGAGTGGTCAAATATGTTGGCACATCAGTTACCACAATTGCCTTCGGTGGATGACTATTTAAAAAGAATAGACAATCTTCTTCCCATTTTCTTTGCGACTCAGAAAGCACAATCAGTCGGGGTATCAAAATCACTGCCATTGGCCCAAGGCGAATCAGTTATTGCACAGACCGGTATTAGATATTGGGGAACTGGTAATTCTTTGGAAATATTAAGATTTGCCGCCACTAACCGTTTATTGGTCACTTTCAATTATCATGGTAAAGAACGTCTTGCGGAGCCTTATTCCATACATCAGGCAAAGACAGGGAATTTGCTGTTCTACGGATGGGTATTGGCTGATAATAAAATCAAAGCATTTAAGACTAATGAAATGACCAATATAAAGGCGACAAATACATCATTTATACCAAGATACAGCATCTAAAAATCATCCAACTTCCCATTCCCCCTCCCCCCCCTCCCTGCTATAATTCACCATAGCAGTTTTAATAATCCCCTCATCCCATGCCAAATATACCAAATAGAACCAAAATCGCTTTAATAAGCCTTTTCTTAATATTCGCCAGCTTTTTGCCAGCCCTGCCCGCGACCACTCCCACCGCCTTCTTCCCCACCGCCTTCGCCGACACCTTCGGCGACCGCATTGAAATATACGGCAAAACAACGATTTCCGATCTGTTGATCGACGGAATATCGAATAGCGGCACGCTCCATTTCGGCGACGACCCGGAGACGACGAGCATCCCCCCGGAAGACGACAACGCATACCTGCCTTCAAGCGCCACGCAAGAGGCGCACCTTGTGCCCGTATATGATGCCGGCAACAACCTCAAATACTACGAAATCCGCGGCTGGGCATGGAGCGATAATTTGGGATGGGTGAGCTTCTATTGCGGCGCAGACGGCCTTAACACAGGCGCGGCCTGCGGCCCATACAAATACGTAACGCAAATCAAAGCAGATGGCGAGGCCATGGGCGACGACAATCTCGCAGACGATCTGTATTTCAGCTGGGCATGGAACCAGGCGATGGGCTGGATCAGCATGACCGACGCGAACCACGTAGCAGGCGTCATCGCGGACCCGATCAAAGCCGGATACGGCATAAACATGGGCGTTTTTGGGGACATGAGTAAATACGCGTGGAGCCAGACAATCGGCTGGCTGAATTTCACGGGTGTGCGCGCGAATATAAAAGAGATCGCAAAAGTCGACGATTGCGCGAACGCGGTTGGCGTGTGCGTTGAAATTTCGACAGCCGTGGAGGGAGCCGCGGGCGTGAAAGTGGCTGACGGATCGGACGCGCACAAGGTTAATATCTACATCAACGCAAAGAACGCGGAC
>JBAZQO010000076.1:0-3603 GCA_041645145.1 Candidatus Omnitrophota bacterium | reverse complement strand
GAAAAAAATTCGAAAAATTATGAATAATGGCTCTAATGATTTATTTAATTTCAAACCTCATGAAATTGACCTTAGTAATTCCCTTTGGAATTACTATGGCCTCGCTTGGCAATTCAATTATCAAAGAACAGACAAAAAAACGTCCCGACAAAAATTGTCGGGACGCAAATTCTATATACTCGCGCCCTTATTGTCGATGCGGATTAATTGCTAGAAATTGTCAACTGCGTTTTAATTGTTTTCACAATATTATTACCCTTTTGGAAGGGAACACGTATTTTATTACAAAACGCTATTTTGTCAAGGATTTTTTTATTATTTACAGGTTGTCAACCACCCTCAAGAAAACATCCACTATTCTGGGATCAAACTGCGTGCCGCTGTTACGTTTAATCTCCAAAACCGCGGCATCCTTCATTAAAGGGATTTTTCTGTATGATCGCGCCGAACGCATAGCTTCATACGCATCCGCCACGTGAATGATGCGCGCGCCCAAAAGGATATCATCCCCTTTCCTTCCTTCCGGGTAGCCTGAACCGTTATAATGCTCATGATGCTGCCTGATAAAACCTACCACGCTGTTAAGAAAAGTCAACGGTTCCAGGATCTGGGCACCGATAACAGGATGTTTTCTGATCTGCTCCCACTCTAAGGGAGTAAGAGTGGATGTTTTAAGCAGGATACTATCCTCAACGCCTATTTTACCCAAATCATGCAACTCACAGGCCTGGCGGATTAATTCAATATCCCTGGCCGGAAGTTTAAGTTCTTTGGCAATAGCTACGGCATAGCGCACCACATTCTCAGAATGGCTATGCGTATAGTGGTCCCTGGCGTCAATTGTCTGGGCAAGGACCTTGATGGTACGCATATATGTGGAGCGCAAATCCTCATAAAGCCGGCTCAGATTAATGGTAGCCTCTTCTATCCTTCCGGCTAAAAACATATTTTGTTTCTCTAATGCCCGGTTATTCTCTATCAATCTTTGGTTCAAGCTACGGCTAGCCATATTTATTCCCCGATAGCAATCCTTACTTTATTCTTTATTTTTGTAGTATTTCTCAATTGCCTTCTTAATATCAGATGAGGTTGAGACAAAGGCCTGCACGCTGCAACCGCTCAAAAGCTCCACATCCTCAATGGCCCGGGAATCCAAAGGATTGGACATGGCCAGCGTCAGGTTATTGCCGATCTTATCTATCGGCACAAGCAAATACTGCCTGGCAACCCGGCCCGGAATAATACCGGTAATCTCGGGGTTCACATCATAATTACTCAAAGGCAGGTAAGGAAAACCGTACTGCGCGGTAAGCGACTGGGCAATATCCTCTTCCCCGGCAAAACCTGATTCTATCAGGATCACCCCGATCAAACCGCCTCGATCACGCTGAATTTTCAAAGCCTGATCCAACTGGCCTTGGTTGATAATACCACGGTCAAGCAACAATTCCCCTAATTGCTTGTTAATAATTCTTCTTGCTCGCATGGTAAAAATTATACCCCTTAACTCCTTATGAGGCAATAGATTTATTAAATTCCGCCAGCAAGGTTTCTTTCTGTATCCCCGTGTCAATAAAATCCCAGACAAAAAGGCTTGCGGGGGATTTTTCGCCAAGATAAGCCTGCGGGTCAATACCCTCCTGGCAAAATGCCTCCTGCCATTTGGAAAATGAAAAGTAGTTTGACCAGGCGTCAAATCTTGCGCCTTTTTTGTAGGCAGCCAGGATAACCCGGCTTAATTTTCTATCCCCCCGTGAAAGCACCCCTTCTAGGAAACCCATTTCAAGATTATGAAAATTAAATCTCAGCTTTTTGTTTTTAGTGTGCGATCTTAAATAACCTTGCTTCTCTTTTATAACAGCCATTGTTTCCATTCCCAGCCATTGTAAAGGAGTATGCGGTTTTGGAATCAAGGGGTTTACGCTGATATTAATCTGGGCGGCTCCTCCCTTTATCTTCCTTTTCAGATCCGAGGCACCCTGCGCGAAATCAATAATTGCCTGCAGGTCAGGCTCTTCTTCTTTAGGCAGGCCGATAAGAAAATATAGTTTCAAATGCTGGTATCCCGCGCGATACGCCTCTTCAACAGCCTTAAGGAATTCGTCAACCGAAAAATCCTTGGCCAAGGCCTGGCGCAATCTTTCTGAACCGGCTTCAGGGGCAAAAGTCAAACCGGTTTTTTTTATTTTAGCGATCAAGACGGATACATTCCCCAGCAAGGCCCTGGCTTTTAATGAAGGGAGCGATAAATTGACTGCCTGCTCCTTAAAATTATTAATTAAATCCTCAACCAGCTTTTCTATTCCCGGATAGTCGCTTACGCTTAGCCCTGCCAGGGATAATTCTTCATAGCCGCTGGAGCAAATTGCCAGATTGGCTAAGCCAAGCAGCTTCTCCCTACTCCTTATTCTTAAAGGATAATACTGGCTCCTGGCCTGGCAAAAACGGCAGCGATTAGGACAGCCGCGCATAATCTCCAAGCTAACCCGGTCATGCACCGTCTGGACATAAGGCACCATCCAATCGCAGGGAAAATAAGCGGAATCAAAATCCTGCACAATTCGCTTCTTGATCCTTAAGGGCAGGCTTTCTATTTTAGGGGAAAAACCGGTTAATTCTCCGGCTTGATTATATCCCGGCACGTAAAGCGATGGCGCGTAAACACCCTCGAGACGGGAAAACTCAAACAGGAGCGCCTCTTTAGGCATCTTGCCGCTTTTATAATCATCTTTGTATTTGCGATATACGTTTATAAACTCTACGATTACCTCTTCAGCTTCCCCGATAATGAATAAATCAAAGAATTCATGCATTGGTTCAGGATTAAGGCTGCAGGGCCCTCCCGCGATAACCAGAGGAAACTCATGATTACGTGACGCGGATTCTAAAGGCAGCCCGGCCAGTTCCAGGATATTCAATACATTGGTATAATTTAGCTCTGAGCCGAGAGAAAATCCCAGTATATCAAAACGGATCAACTCCTGGTTGGATTCCCAGGAAAACAGGCGCCTGTTACCGATTCTTAAAGCCGCCTCCATATCCGGCTCCAGCGCAAAGAATCTCTCGCAGGCCAGATCAGGGATCCTGTTCAAAATACCGTAAATTATCCGCAACCCCAGGTTGCTCATCCCCACTTCGTATAAATCCGGAAACCCGATCGCGAAACTTATGTAACATGACCGGGGATCTTTTTTGCCGGCATTCCATTCATTGCCAAGGTATTGACCCGGGCGATGCACCTGCGAAAGGATATCTTCAATCATCATTAAAATACGGCCCTGGTGCGGTCGATATTCACCAGGATCCCTAAAGCAATAAAGGTTACCAGCACACTTGAGCCGCCGTAGCTCAAAAGCGGCAAAGGCAGTCCAACCACCGGCGCCAGCCCCATGTTCATAGCGATATTAATGAATACCTGCAATGCCAGTAAAAGCGAAATACCGTAAGCAAGCAGCTTGCCGAATGAATCTTGCGTCCTTTGGGCAATCATAAAACCCTGGCGGATAATTAAATAATACATACAGATAAGCAGGAGGCTGCCCAAAAAACCCCACTGCTCTGAAAATGTGGCAAAGATAAAATCCGTATGCGACTCCGGCAGGA
>JBAZQO010000075.1:0-3623 GCA_041645145.1 Candidatus Omnitrophota bacterium | reverse complement strand
TAAAATATGCCGAAGTAAATCCGGAAAAGATATCCCAATGGAGAAAGAAAGCCGCTATAAAGGCAATATTACCGCAACTGAGCGTGGGAGTGGACCGCAACTCAACCGATCTGTGGCATTGGGAGGGCGGCTCAACTACAAATTGCTATGACGATGTTTTACGCCGCGGCAGGGATTCCATTGATTGGGATGTCTCCTTAAGCTGGGATTTAAGTGATTTGATCTGGAATGACGCGCAAACCAGTATTGACGTGCGTTCCCGGCTGATGGTAGAGTTGCGCGATGATATCCTCGACCAGGTGAATAAGTTTTATTTTGAGCGTTTAAGGGTGAAAATGGAGCTGGATAGCCTAAACATTGAAGATAGGAAGAAAAGGTTTGAGAAGGAGCTGAAACTTCAGGAGTTGGCCGCTTCTTTAGACGCGCTTACAGCCGGCTATTACTCAGAACAGCTGCGCTGGCTTTCACACGGCTAAATTACCAGATTACGGCGTCAGGCCGAAGCACGATGAATTGTCGTCAAGATACCGACAATGCCAGTCGCTCTGCCCGGCGGGGAAGAACCACAGTTCATACCTGTACATCCTCGAGACGTTAGGGGTCTTTCCGTCGACGGTGCACCTATACGCATACAAATGCACACCCGATGAGGAGGATGGAGAAGTATGGTACTTGTAGAAATCGGTGGAATAACAGGTATAATCCACCCCTACGTCGGCATCCTGTATATTCGTCATATCCTTATTTTCAAGATAATATTGGTAGGCAAGCTGGCGCATAGTACCAATGCGCACCTTAGCTTCTGCAGTACGGCCCTTCTCAACTATAAGGGAGTATTGGCTTATACCTACAGCCGCAAGTATCCCTACGATGATTATGACTACGATTAGTTCGATTAATGTGAACGACCTTGACAAAGATTTTGGCGGAGAGATAAAGACTTTATTATACATGCCTTTAGTTTACCCCCCCCGTAATTTGTCAAGGAATTTGCGAGATAGCGTTAGGCGGATGGCTTGGCTTGTTTTGAGCAGGGCGTGGAGGCAAGGAGCGGGCATGGTTCACCCGCTAAACGGGGACTATGTGAGAGCGACGCCAGCCGACCCGAGCGTAGTTGCGGCACGCCGGGCCGCAACAAGCGTCCCTGCGAGAAACAAGCCGAGGCAGCCGCTTGTCCCGCCTCATAAGATATGCCAAAATTCTCTTGCGACAATTTTGGCATATTCGGCGGGATAATTCGCGGACGTTTCACTACAACTTACGTTCGCTCGCTTTGTTCGCTCCGTAAGTTGTCCGCTCATTAAATTTATTGCAATTATCGCGCGTTTGTGATAATTTATATGTCTGCTAATCTCATCAACCCTCTTAATACGAAGGATTAAAGCTATGAGTACGTTTCATTTTACAGATTTCAACTTTAAGAAAGAAGCATTAGAGTCAAACTTACCGGTCCTGGTGGATTTCTGGGCTGCCTGGTGCGGCCCATGCAAGATGATCGCTCCTCATGTTGAGGAAATGGCTAAGGAATATGCGGGAAAAATGAAGATCGGGAAAATAGATGTTGACGCTAATCCCAAGGTCGCAACGCATTATGGGGTGATGTCAATACCTACCATTATATTCCTCAAAAACGGCAAAGTGATGGGCCAGCTTGTGGGCGCGCTTAGCAAGCTTGACCTGAAGCGTAAGATCGAAGAGAACCTTTAATGCGCCCCTCGCCTTTTTATATTTAAAGTTTTAAGGCTCGGGACTTAATAAGTAAATAAAAGGGAAGGTTCGGGATGCGTAAAATTTTTATTGCCGCCACCAAGCAGAACGACGGCAAGACCACAGTCTCCCTGGGCATAATCAAAAACCTGCAGCAGAAGTTCGGCAAGGTGGGTTTTATCAAGCCTATCGGCCAACGCTACCTGGAGGAGGAAGGCTTAAAGATTGACGAAGATTCCATTCTTATCGAAGAGGTCTGTGGAATAAAGTGCGGGCTTAAGGATATGAGCCCGATCGCGGTAGAAAAAGGCTTCACGGAAAAATATATTATTAAACCGGATAAGAATAGTATTTCCGGCCAGATTCAAAATTCTTTCCGTAAAATTTCAAAGAATCAGGAGTTAGTTGTAATTGAAGGCACCGGTCACGCCGGGGTGGGTTCGGTATTTGACCATTCTAATGCCGCCGTAGCCAGGCTCTTGGGATCAAAGGTCATCATCATTTCCTCAGGGGGAGTGGGTAGGCCGATTGATGAAATCATGCTGAACAAAGCGCTTTTTGAAAAAGAGGGGGTTAAGGTATTGGGGGTGATCATAAACAAGGTGCTCCCTGATAAATTTGATAGGATCAGCCGCTTGGTAAGAAAAGGCCTGGAGAGAAAAGGGATTGATGTATTGGGCGTGCTCCCCTATGACCCCATGCTGGCTCGTCCCACAATAGAGCAGATTTTGGAGGAAACCGATTTTCAGGTCCTCTGCGGCAAAGAATATTTGGAGCGTTCAGTCGCAAAGGTAATTGTCGCGGCAATGGAGCCGCGCGACGCCGTGCGTTATATCAGCGAAGATAGCCTTATGATTACCCCCGGAGACCGGGAGGATATGATCATGAGCGCGCTTAGTTGTTTCCGGGATACCGGAAACAAGAAGCTGAAGGTATGCGGCATGGTCCTCTCCTGCGGGATTATCCCTGAGGCTCCGATCATGAATCTTCTGGAGAAGGCCCAGATTCCTGTTTTATTGGCCAAATCCGATACTTATGATGTGGCTACCTGCGTGCATGACCTTACGGTTAAGATCAGGCCGTGCGATAAAGATAAGATCGATGCCGTAGTGAAATTAATTCAGGAGAATGTGGATTTCAAAAAAATATTGAAAGGAATTTAGAATGAATACCATAGAGAAAATCCGGAAGCTTGCCAGAAATAAGTCCAGGACAATCATCCTGCCGGAGTATGATGATAAGCGCGTTATTGAGGCAGCGCGAATCATCAAACAGGAGTCATTGGCCAATCCTCTGGTTTTGACCCCGGATAAGATTGACCGGGAAGAAAAGGCCAGATATATCGAGGAGTATTATAAGCTTTACCAGTCAAAGGACGTTGATCTGGATACGGTAAAGAAGCTTTTTTCAGAGACGCTTTACTATGGCGCAATGATGGTCCGGGAAGGAAAAGCCGACGGTTTGGTCGCCGGGGCAAGCCACACTACCCCGGATATGGCCCGCGCCTCTATGCGTTGCATCGGCCTGGATGAGCGTTTCAGCATTGCCTCAAGCTGTTTTATTATGGATGTGCCTAATTGCGCTTATGGGGACAATGGAACCTTTATTTTTGCTGATTGCGGGATTATCCCTGAGCCAAATGCCAGGCAATTATCCTGTATTGCTTTGGCTGCCGCGGAACTGACCGGCAAGGTATTAAGCCTTACCCCGCGTATCGCTTTTTTAAGTTATTCTACTAAAGGTTCGGCGAAAACAAAATCCGCGGAAAAAATCGCCGAAGCCCTGGCTCTGCTTAAAGAGCAATCACCTTCAATATTAGCGGATGGAGAAATACAGGCTGATGCGGCAATTGTCCCGGAAGTAGCCAGGATAAAATGCCCGGAGAGCCCCATAAGCGCGGGCGCAAATGTGCTCAT
>JBAZQO010000074.1:0-3736 GCA_041645145.1 Candidatus Omnitrophota bacterium | reverse complement strand
TATTTATCTCTTTGTTGGAATGATCGAGGATACCTACCGGGCGATCAAAAGCCGGGTTGGCACTTCAGTGCGTTACAAAAGCGGCCAGAATATAGTGGCCTGGAATATTGCTTTTCTCTGGGTCCGCTCATTCAAGTTGAATGAAGAGGTATATAGAGCCATGCTTTCCCGGGGTTACAGCGGAGAAGCCAGGGTATTAAATGAATTTAAGGCTAGGTTAAAGGACTGGCTTTGGTTATTCGCCGCAGCGACGATCTTGGCCCTTAATCTTATTTTTGAAATAACATTAAAAAGCTAAAAACTATGGATAACCCGATTTTTGCGTTGAATGATGTTTATTTTTCTTACCTGGGCAAATTTCCCGCTTTATGCGGCATAGATATTGAGATAAACAAGGGGCAAAAAATAACCGTTATCGGCGCCAACGGCTCAGGCAAATCCACGCTTTTGCATTTGCTTGACGGCCTTATTTTCGCGGATACGGGAGGGGTTAATTTCTGCGGCAAGGTTTTGCGCGAAAAGATCTTTAGCGATGAAGGATTCTCGCGGGATTTTCGGCGCAAGGTGGGTTTTGTTTTTCAGAATCCTGATGTGCAGTTATTTTGTCCGACGGTTAAAGAGGATATTGTTTTCGGGCCTTTGCAGCTGGGCTTGGAGAAGAATGACGTTATAAAGCGCCTGGAAAAACTCGTAGACACCTTAGGTATTCAGGGATTGCTTGACAGGCAGCCGCATCAATTAAGCGTCGGGGAAAAACGCAAGGTAGCTATCGCGTCTACTTTGATCATCAATCCGGAAATCCTTATTTTGGATGAGCCGACTGCCGGGCTTGACCCTTTGACCACCAGGCATATAATCGATCTGCTTATTGAGGAAAATATGGGCGGAAAGACAATTATCACCTCCACGCATGACTTGCATATCGTTGAAGAGATATCCGATATGGTTTATGTTTTTGGCGCGGATAAAAAAATCGTTAAGTTCGGGCGGGCTGCGGATATTCTAAATGATACGGCCTTACTTGCCGCAAATAACCTCGTGCATATCCATAGCCACAGGCATAAGGACCAGATGCATGTTCATCCGCACGCGCATTTGGATCATCACACCCAGGATCATTAAAGGAGAGATTAAATGAAACGTTTTCTTTTGTATTTATTCAGGTGGCAGTTAAGCACCCCGATATTGTGGCTGGTAGTGCGTAATATGGGCGCGGGGATTTGGTCAACGGTGCTGGCTAATTTAATCGGCGGTGTAATATTCTTCTGGGTGGATAAATTCATCTTTACCAGCTATGCGGTGGAGGTCTGGCACTTTAAAGACACAGGCAAGTGTGATAAGTGCGGTAAAGAAACCAGCCTCTGGAGGCTGGCGCGCGCTCCTAATTACGATAAGAGAAATTCCAAGCCCATGTTTTTGTGCATGGCTTGTTCAAAGGAGAAAACAGAGCAGCTAAGGAAGAAAGGCCTGAAGATCCGGGGCAAAACTTTATAATGAAAAAAATTAAAACATTTGCCGTCAAACTTAAAGCAGGACAAAGATTTACGCGTCTTTTAGGTGATCCTTCTAAAAAAGGTTTACGCGCCGGTTTGGTGACCTTAAAACCCGGAGAATCAATTGGTGAGCATAAGACAGAGCATAAAGAAGAGGTAATTGTTATTTTGAATGGCAGCGCTATTATTTATTATGGGAAAAACAAAAAAATCAAAGCCCCCCAAAATACTTTCGCCTATATCGCTCCAGAAACCACGCACAATGTAAAAAACTCCGGATGCAAAATCCTGCAGTATATTTATGTAACTGCTGGAGTTGTGCGCTTATAAAAAAGTAATTGCTAAAACCTTTATTTATGTTAAAATCATTTGATAAAATACGAGCAAAATTTAAGGTCCACCTGTTTTATGTTTAACCGAAAAGCCAGGAGTTTTGTCACCATTATGATTGTTATAGCCCTAAGCGCGCTCCTGTTGCGCTTGGCTATACACAAGCTGATTATTTTTAATATCGAGCAGAACCAGCTTATCGCCCAGGGGAATCTGAAGCTTCTCTCAACGGCCCTGGAGAATTTTGCCAAGGATAACAAAGGATCTTACCCCGCGCAGATAAGCCTTCTTACCAAGGCCAGTCCGGTTTATCTGGAAAAGAACTACATCATGGATTCGCCGTTAAAGGGCTATGAGTATGACTGCCAGCGCCTGGATCCGTCGGGTTACAATTGCCAGGCCGCGCCGGTAAATTGCAGGTTTAGCGGGAATAATATTTACACCGTGTCCACCGGGGGATTGATCATCGCGGAGATTTGCGATAAGAAATAAGCCCAGAAGTGTATAGAGTAAATTTCATTTTTTCCAAAAAAGGCCTTATGCGTTATATTTCGCATTTAGACCTTATGCGCCTGTTCATGCGCGCTATGCGCCGGGCAAACCTGCCGCTAAAGATGTCGGAAGGTTTCAGCCCGCATCCTAAGCTAAGCCTGAAAAGGGCCTTAAAATTGGGCTTAGAAAGCGAGCATGAAGAAGCTTCCATAGTCTTAAAATTTCCGGTTGAGCCGGCTGATTTTAAAAACAGGCTGCAAAAACAATTGCCAGAAGGGATTGAAGTAAAAGATGTCCAAGGAAATTTTAATTAATGCCGAAACACAGGAGAAGCGCGTTGCCATAGTTGATAACGGCCTGCTCCTGGAGTTTCATATTGAGCGCCCGCAGGACCGCACCATCGTCGGGAATATCTACAAGGGGAGGATCGAGGCTGTGCTGCCGTCTATCGGCGCTGCCTTTGTGGATATCGGCTTGCTCAAAAACGGTTTTCTCTATTTATCCGAGATCGAATCCGCCTATGAGTCTTTAGAGTCGCCGCAGCAAACCCCGATCAAAGAAGTAAAAAAGGGGCAGGAGGTTTTAGTCCAGGTAGTCAAGGAATCCTTCGGTACCAAAGGCCCGCGGCTTTCCACGCAGATTGGTTTGGCCGGCCGGTATTTAGTAATTATGCCGCTTGATAAACAGGGAGGTATTTCCCGCCGCATCGAGGATGATAGTGAAAGAAGGCGCCTGCGTGAGATATTCAAAGAGCTTAAATTTCCCGACCCGGTAGGTTTTATCGTGCGCACCGCTGCCAGCGGCCGCTCCAAACAGGAGCTGATGCGCGACGCGCAGTTCCTTTATAAATTATGGAAGCGCTTAGAGAAGACTGCCCAGGGCAAAAAAGCCCCGGCTTTAGTTTACGAAGAATATGATCTTACCCTGCGGGCAATCCGCGATTCCTTTACAGAGGATGTCACCAAGCTCATCGTTGATTCCAAGCCGGAATTTTACCGCATCCAGCATTTTATGCGCACCTTCTTAAGCTACCTATCTAAAAAAGTCGAACTTTATAAAGGGGATGACCTTTTTGGCGCCAAGGACGTGGAGAAGCAGATCAACCATATCTTTGAAAGCCACGTTTATTTAAAATCCAAAGCCTATTTGATCATTGAGCCAACCGAAGGCCTGGTGGTAATTGACGTAAATAGCGGCGGCTTCAAGAAAAAAGTCAACCAGGAGGATATGGCCTTTAAAGTTAACGCTGAAGCAGCGGTTGAAATTGCCCGCCAGCTGGTGCTGCGGGATTT
The DNA here is from genome assembly GCA_041645145.1 of Candidatus Omnitrophota bacterium. Classification (GTDB taxonomy): domain Bacteria; phylum Omnitrophota; class Gorgyraeia; order Gygaellales; family Profunditerraquicolaceae; genus UBA6249. The sequence continues at coordinate 129 of JBAZQO010000074.1, read as the reverse complement.
AGGCGGCATAATCGTAATCGATTTTATTGACATGGAGCACGAAAGCCACCGCCGGGAATTGCTGAATATTCTGAAAAACGCCTTGTCCGGTGACCGCGCGAAATACGATATCCTGGGGATCTCTAAGTT
>JBAZQO010000019.1:0-21731 GCA_041645145.1 Candidatus Omnitrophota bacterium | reverse complement strand
GCGGATATAAGCGTTATCCAGTTTATTTGCCTTGATCGTCTGCACCACCGCCCTGATCAACTGCTCCTTGGTTAAAGGGATCTTTAACATAATACTCTGGCTGGATTCAAAAAGCCGGTCAATATGTTCTTTTAATTTAAACACCCGGCGATTATAAGAGCGGATCCCCTCAAAAACCCCGTCGCCGTAAAGCAAGCCGTGGTCAAACACGGAAATCTTCGCGTTTTCCTTATCATAGAATTTCCCGTTGATATAAATTTTCATCATAGCCTCCCATGTATGCGGGTCCTGCCTGCCAATCCACCTCGCCGTACTCACTTACGTTGCGCGCGGCAAGGGCTTCGTCTTGGCAGTCACCCGCGCATAGCATCTCTTTAATTAAATATTTCTCCGTCCTTTAAATGTATAATCCTGCCTGCGCTACTTGCAATATCTTTATCATGCGTGACTATAATCACGGTAACTTTTTCGCTCAGGTTAACCTCTTTCAAAAGGCGCAGGATGTTTTCCCCGTTTTCCGAATCCAGGTTGCCTGTCGGCTCATCGCAAAGTAAAAGTTGCGGCCGATTAACCAGCGCCCGTGCAATAGCCACCCTCTGCTGTTCTCCGCCGCTTAACTCCTGCGGCCGATGGGTTTTCCTCTGCGATAATCCCAGCCTTTCAAGAAGTGCCAAAGCAAACCCCAAATTCTTTTTTCTTTCCCGCCAGGACCTTAAAATACTCGGCAGCAAAACATTCTCCAGGGCGTTTAACTCCGGCAGAAGATGAAAAAACTGAAAAACAAAACCTATTTTCCGGTTGCGCAAAGTTGAGCGGTAATTTTCATCCAAAGCATAAATATCCTCATCCTGGAAATAAACCTCCCCTGAGCTGGGTTGATCCAAACCACCTAAAATATGCAAAAGCGTGGACTTACCCGCTCCCGAAGGGCCCTGGACCGCCAGGAACTCTCCTGTATCTACCGTAAAGTTTATATCTTTTAACACCTCAAGGCTGCTTGTGGTATCGCGATAACTTTTACAAAGAGCGCTGACTTCAACTATTCTTTTACTCATGACGCAGGGCCTCGCTGGGAATTATTTTGGTAGCATAATATGCCGGATAAATACTGGCAGCCAAAATTATCACCAGGGCCGAGATCACAATCAGGCTGATATCCGCGGTGTTAATATTAACAGGGATGCGGTTGAAATAATAAATGTCTTTGGGGATCAGGCTCCTTCCGATAATCCGGGATATAAGATCCACCACTTTATCCAGGGAAAGGGCCAAAGACACCCCTCCTGCCAAGCCCAAAAGTATACCGGTTACTCCGATGGCCAGACCCTGAAAAATAAAAACCTGCAGGATGCTTCTGGTTTTAGCGCCCACAGAACGCAGGATCCCGATATCTTTGATCCGGCTCATTACCGACATGATCAAGGTGCTCACAATGCCGAATGCCGCGACCACTGTAGTCATGGTCACTACAATGAACATGACGATCTTCTCCAGCTTCAGCGCTTCCAGGAAATTCTTATTCGCGTCCACCCAGGTGCGCACCTGGTATGAGCCGACGCCGGTTAAATCGCGGTAGAGCTTCTCTTTTATATTATCCACCTTGTAAACATTATCCACCTTAACTGCCAGACCGCTTACCGTATCAGGCATCTTGTAAAAATCCTGCGCCCCTTTAATGCTGGTTAAGGCCAGGTTTGCATCATAAAGATACATCCCGCTGTTAAAAATACCCTTGATATGAAAATCCGTCCTGGCAAGGGTAACCGGAGAGATCAGGCTAATGGCATCCCCTAATCCCAAGCCCAGGCGCTCGGCCAACTCCTGGCCTATAGCAACCTCATTGCCGGTTAAATCGTAACTTCCTGATTTTAAATATTCATTGATCTTGGATATTTGCGCCTGCAGCTTCGGGTCAATGCCGCGCACCTGGATGCCGAAGATCGATTTCGCGTTTTTTACCAAGGCCTGCCCGTCAATAAAAGGGGCGGCTCCTAAAACATAGGGTAAATCTTTCAACTTATCTATCGCCTGATACGGCTCTTTTGACCCTCCGTAAAATTCAACGGATAGATCCGCGTTAGTGCCGACCATCTTATCCTCTAAGAAACGGTCAAACCCGCTCATTACCGAAATAACCACAATTAATACCAGAACACCGATGGCAATACCGACCATGGAGATAAGCGCGGTTATGGAGATGATCTTCTCCTTTTTGCCTGCCCTCAGGTATCTCTGGCTAAGCCATAACTCTGAAAACATATTATTCTTCCCGCGATCTCAAAAGCGGGAATAAGATCACATCTCTTATCGACGCTTGATCCGCCAGCAGCATAACCAACCTGTCAATGCCTATGCCCAGTCCACCTGCCGGAGGCATACCATGCTCTAAAGCTAAAAGATAATCCGCGTCTACGCATTTCTTTTCATCAGGGTCTAATTCTTTTATCTCCTCTTCAAAGCGCCTGCGCTGCTCGCGGGGATCATTCAACTCGGAATAGGCATTGGCGATCTCCATGCCCGCGACATAAAGCTCAAACCTCTCTGAGATCAAAGGATTCTCTTTCTTAGCCTTGGCCAAAGGGCAAAGGCTGGTGAAATAATCCGTAATAAATACCGGGTTGGCCTGCATATCCTCTTCCAGGATATCTTCGATGATCTTATTTATCTGCGAACGGCTTATGGCTTTGGCTATCGGAGGCCAAACCATCGCCTTGTGGCTTAAGTGGTTTTTGTCTTTGGTAAACCCTTTAGCCTGAAGTTTCTTAAGCATAAGAGCGGGATCATCCTGCGGGTCAATTCCGAATTTCTCTTTAACTAAGCCGGCAAATGACTGCCTGCTCCAGGGTGTTTTAAGGCTAATGGTTTTCCCCTGAAAAGTAAGCTCCTCCTTGCCCAAGACCTCTTTGGCAACATAGCAGACCAGCTCCTGGGTCAAATTGATCATATCTTCATAATCCGCGTAAGCCTGATAAACCTCAAGCATAGTAAACTCCGGATTATGCCGCGTAGATACCCCTTCATTGCGGAAGGAACGGTTGATCTCATAAACCCGGTCAAGCCCTCCGACTAAAAGGCGTTTTAAATACAGTTCCGGGGCGATCCTTAAAAATAAATCCATTGCATATTCATTATGGAATGTCTTAAAAGGCCTGCCTGCCGCCCCGCCTGCGATATCATGCATCATGGGAGTCTCAACCTCCAGGAATCCTTTCGCGTCGAGAAAACCACGGATAGACTGGATGATCTTTGCGCGCAGCAAAAATACCTTTTTTACCTCTTCATTGGAAAGCAGATCCAGATAGCGCTGCCTGTAACGCAGCTCCACGTCTTTTAAGCCGTGCCATTTTTCAGGCAAGGGCCGCAGGGATTTAGCCAGCATTGTAAAATCTTCCACCTTAACTGTGAATTCACCGGTGTGCGTCTTAAAAAGCTCACCTTGCGCGCTTATAATATCGGCGATATCCAAATGCTCTAATAAAGCGGACTTTTCTTTTCCCAGCACATCCTGCTTAACATAAAGCTGGATCTTGCCGGTTGCGTCCCTTAGGTCCATGAAATTGACCTTACCATGCGAGCGGTTAGCCGTAACCCTGCCGCAAAGAGAGACCTTCTTGCCTTCTTCAAAGGAAGCCAGGGCCTGGCCAATAGTCACATGTTCCGGCACAAAAGCAGGATACAAAGGGACTTTTTTGGCTCCCAAGGCCTCTAATTTAGCAATTCTCTGCTGAATGATCTCATTAATTTCCATAGATTAGTAATTATATAGTATATTTGGGGTTATGTCAAAAGAAAATGGGGAGGCCTAATTTGCTGTTTTTGCACTCAGGGTATTGTTCGCGTGCGAAATTTTTCGCCGCGCGCTGCGGTTTACGGCTCCCTCCCGGACTGACTTACGCTTGAATGAAGGTCCTCCGTTCGCCGCAAATCCTTGCGCACACCTTGCTATAGCCGTGCCGAAAAATTTCTAATTGCACGCTTAACAATACCCTTCGGCAAAAACAAATAAAAAATCCCTCCTTCTATTTCCATTAACAATAGAAAGAGGAAGAGTTTAACGCAAGAAATTATAAAACCCAGAAACGCTCACTCATTTAGAAATGGTCTTGAAGTTTTGTTTTTATGCCATTAATACGGCGGAGGGTTTCCAAGCGGGTACCCAGACCAATAATCTACCCCCGTAGAAAAATTTGAGGATAAGTACAATACGGAGGTTGTGTCTTCGTACACCTTCTGCGGTGACTTCCCACCGCTAGGACACCTCCTCGCATATGCAACAAAGGTAGGATTCGACGCATAGGAAGAAATACCATAGCTAAAATAATGCGTGCTTTTGCAATAATAAGTGTCAGAACCGGGTATATCATTTGAACCTATCCCTATATTAAGGTCGGCATAAGTTATGCCGGTTATTGTGCTATTTTGTAAATAATACTCATACGCAAGCTTACGGATCTGCCCCAAAATCATCCTAGCTTCAGCGCCACGGGACTTTTCTACCGTTTTGCTATATTGAGTCATGCCTACAGCCGCAAGTATCCCCACGATGATTATGACTATGATTAGTTCGATGAGGGTAAAACCTTTTTTATTGTTGGGATTGGTTAGTGAGCTGTCTTCTTCAGAGAGAGAGAGAGAGAGAGAGAGTCGGTACTGCTTTGGGCGGATTACTGGCTTTTAGGCTGGTAAGCATTATGGCTTATAGGTTAAGTTGCGCTTTCTGTAAGTAATTATACTATTTTTAATATGTAAACAATATTTTTTTAATGAAGTGTTGCTAATTAATTTCTCGCGTACTGCATAGCGTACTTATCCAACAGCTCGCGTATCATCCGCTGATATTTACTATGATAACGCCCGGCCTCATGCTTGAAGAATTCCACGCTTGATTTTTTCAGCGATATAGTAATTTTCGTAGTCTCTTCCGGTACAACAAGCTGGGCCGGAGGAGGAAGAAAATCCCTGACCCTCGTCAACTTACCAATAGGCATATCCGAATTAATCGTCTTCTTTTTCATAATAAACCTTTCCCTTTCTCCAATACCCGGCTCCAAATATCCTGATTTTATCATGACGGTAAATAAACCTGACTGTCAGGATCTTACCGCTTACCCTGCCAACACAGAAGAATCTTTCTTCACCCTCACTATGCTTAGAATCAGTGTATATCTTTCTTTTTGCATCCTTAAAGACGCCTGATGCGGTGACAAAATCAACCTCATGTTTCTTTATATTGATTAGTTCCTTGCGATGATCCCAGATAAAAACGCCAAAGATTTCATCCACACTAAAAGGGTAACATAAATATGGCTATTTGTCAATATAATTATGTTTATCTTTGCCTGTACGAATTCCTTAAACCCTATATTCTGAAAGCTTTTTTATGCGCTTAAGCATATTAGGATGCGTGCTTAAAATCTCCATCATCCTGTCCCCTAAATTCAAACGGATATTTGATCCTCTAAGCGCCTCCAACTCAGAAGCATCAATCGTGCCGCTTTTATCCAGGTCCAATTGCGATAATTCCAATACATCTTTCCTTCCTTTGGATGGGTCATTGATAAAGAAAGCTTTCAGGCCTTCGGTTTGTTTCAAAGATTCCTTGTCCATCCTGGCTGCCCCATATGCCAGCTTATAAAGACTGGACGCTAGTGCCTTGGGCTGGTTTCCAAGAAGCACTGAGCCGCGATCCGCGAAATACTCCCGGATGCGCGAGGCATAAAGCACCAGGAGGTTAGTCAGGAAATAAAATACAAAAGCTGCCAGGCCGATCAACATGGTATTGCCGCCCCGCTCATCCCTCCTGCGTCCGTAAAATAAAAACTGCCAGGCAATACGGTACATGATCATGGGGATCACCGAAAGCAGGGTGATCGTAAGCACGTCGCGGTTTTTTAAATGGCTTAGTTCATGGCCCAGCACTGCTTTTAGCTCTTCTTCATTTAGTAAGTTAATGATCCCGGCCGTCACGCAGACCCTGCCGTCCTTCATTGAGCGGCCAAAGGCAAAGGCATTGGGAATATCGATCTGGGCGATACCAATCCTGGGCATAGGGATGTTCGCGCGCATGCTTAAGCTTTCCACTATCTGGAATAGCCGCGGATTTTCCTCGCGCTTAATGTATTTTACGCGCATACTCCACTCTACTAATTTAGGCCCCAGCATATACTGGATAAACATCATCACGATGGAGAGGACCAGGTAAAAGCTGAAATCCCCCACGTGCAGGAAACTCCTGCCTATAACAACGATCAAAGCATAGATAACCCCGAACAAAAGAGTTACCAACAACCACATCCTTAACTGTAATGACCACATCTGATTAATCCTCCTTGTGTACGTACACAACACCGGCGCAATTTTGCGCTACCTAGCGCACACCGACGCAATACCTATTGGCGTCGGGTGCTGATTAGCGCCGGGTGTCATTTAATCACTTCGGCTTTAACGATAAACCGAATAACCGGCAGGCCGACATTGTCCGTATTGACATAAATAAACTGCTTAACTGCCCCCGAATAACCCTTAGAATTAAAAGCAACGTTTATTACAGCACTCTCACCCGGCGCTAAAGATTTTTTTTCCGCCTGCGAAGCAATGCAGCCGCAGGAGGTATTGATACCGGTTATCTTCAAAATACCGGGGGTCTCGTTCTTAAACGTAAAATCGTGTTTTAAGACAACCCCCTGATTAACCCTGCCAAAATCCCACTCATTTGCTCCGCCAGGATTATCTTCAGCGCAGAGGAGCGTACCGGCCAATCCGATAGGGCCGGGTACGGCGCAGAATAGCTGTACAATACAAAAGCTGAATAAAAATAAAGCAAGAATTTTGCGCATTAAGCTCTCCAGATTAAAAATATCCCCAAACCAAAAAACAAAACCGCCATAAATATCTTAATTATTCCCAGGTGTTTCTTGAGAAAGCCTGAAAACTGCGCGCTGGTCGTTCCCATAAGCGCAAAAACAAAAATCACAATCAGCGGGATGATAAACATAATGTTGTAAAGCAAAAGATACCCTAAAGCCTGCAGTTTAAGGGGGCTTGCCTTTAAAACAAAAGCTATGGTCGGCAAATACACCTGGCCGGTACAAACCGCCTCAAGCAGGGAAATCAAAAATCCGGTAACCAGCGCGCTGGCAACAAGCTTAGCTAGGGCGGGGGAAAAATTTTCCTGTTTTCCGTGGCTGTCCTTGCGGTAAAAAAACCCGACCACCTTATGTATCCGCTCTTTAACCTGTTTAGGCAACTGCAACACCAGATGCTCGGTAGAGCCTGTCTTTTTAAATTTAATAAAATCATAGACGGCAAAAATCCCGAACAAAATGCTGGCTGCTCCAACAACTATATTGAAGAGGCGGTTGACTACCCAAAAACCCCTGAAGCGGTAAAAGAAATTAAATATCCCCAGACCGATGCAAAGATAAGTCAGGAATACAGCCAGGATAAAAGCGCTCCCGATGAAAAACAGCTCCCTCTTGCGGTAGCCCTGCAAGGTAAGAAAAGAGATAAAAAAGACGATCGCCGTAAAAGCGCAAGGGTTGATCCCATCCTCAAGCCCGGCGATGATCACGGAGAGGGGGACAAAATTCTTGAAATGCGCGATCAGATCTACCGGCATTAATCCCGAAGCAGACCGCGGTTTTTCTAAAGCATCTTTAATAAGATTACGCAGGCCAACTTCAACCTCTCCCTGGCTATTCAGGAATCTTCCTTCCATATAAAAAATGGGTATATGGAATTCCACGGTAGAGCCGCTTTTCTGCTGCAAGCCCAAAAATAGCTTATAGTTTTCCGGGTACCCAATATCCAGGTATTCAAAGACAACCTTACCTTGAAACTCCTTCTCTATAACCGGCATTATCTGCTTTTCCACTTCAATGCACCTATGGCAGCCCGGAGAATAGAAAATCAGCAGCTTCGGCAACTCCTCTTTGCCCAGCGCCAAAGCCGGCTGCGCAAGGAGGAGCGCCAGAAAGCAACAAAAAATATACCTACGCATTATTTTACGCATAATTAAAAAAGCGCGCTCTTATGTTATCCGCGGAAAATGCGGAGAATACTGAACTTGCCTGAACCTAATAAGATCAGGGCGATACAGGATGCAGCGATGACAAAGGTATATTCAAACCCTCCGTTAAGCAAGAAGAAACCTTTACTCAAATGTACCTTAATTCCGGCAGTAACAATAAAAATCAAAAGTAAAGCTGCTGCCAGCCTGGTTTGTATCCCCGTGATCAGGAGTAACCCGCCGGCTAACACCGTAAACGAGGCAACAACTGCCCAGAATTCTGCCGGAACAAACCCTAAACCGGAAAGCATTGTGGCGAAACCTTTAATCCCCCGGCCGCCGAACAAACCAAAATTCATTCGCAGCCCATGCGCCGTAAACATAATACCTATTCCCAACCGTAAAACCAGTATCCCCCAGTCTAACATCTTGCACCTCCTTGCTTGCCTTGCGGCAGGCTTTTTATCAATCCTGCCATGACTCCCATCTTATTCCTTAAGCCTATTGAGCGATAAATACACATTACAAAATGCAACAGCGTGGCAAGCATCCCTTGCACCTTCAAGCCAAAAACAACCCCGCATGACCTGTTGTTTGCCATCGGGATAACATAGCCTAGGTCCAGGGGCTTAAACTTTTTAAGCGGAAGGTTTTTTATGCTCCTGATTATGTTAACTGCCGCGTGATTTCCTTCGGTAATGGAAAACTGGACAGCCATCCTCAGGAAATTATCCTTCCCGCCAAAATACGCGGTATCCCCGGCGCAAAAACAATTTTGATCAAACCTTAAGTACTCATCAACAACTATCCTGCCCTGCGGATTCTTTTCCACGGGCAACCTCTGGATAAAATCCGCGGTCCTTACCCCGGCTACCCAGATAACCATGGCCTTCGTAAATACGCGGCCGCCGGATACCGCAACCCTATCCTCCTTAATATCCTCAACAGAGGAATTCGCCAGGATATCTATTTCCATGTTTATCAAATTATCCCGCGCATAAAGTTTCATCCAATCCGGCAAAGGGCCCAGTATTGCCGGGGCGCGCTCCACAATAATGATCTTCCTGGTAAGCCCCTTTTTCTTAAAATACCGCCATAAATTAGTAGCTGCCTCGACTCCTGTGTATCCGCCGCCACAGATAACAAAATTCTCGAACCTATTGCCTGCGAGCGCCTCCTGTATTTTTTTAACATCATCCACGCTGTTTAAGGCATAGGCGTGATCTTGCATCTCTTGGTTGCCGAAAAAATTAGTTTGGCTACCGCTGGCAACGACTAAGAAATCATAGGCATAGGTAGAAACGCAAGTAGCGACACCCCTGAATCCAAGGTCAACGGAAACAACTTCCTCTTTAATAAATTTAAATTTCAGCTTTCCCGATAGATCACTTATATTATGCTGGAGGAATTCCGGGTTAATCTGCCTGCCGATAGCATCGGGAATAAGCGGCAGGAAATCAAAATGCCCTCTTTTGTCAAAGATAGAAACTTCAAGATCCAGTCCGTATTTAGAAAGCCTGCTAGCTACGTTTAGCCCCGCGAAACCTCCCCCGATAATGATAATTTTCTTCATGTTGGAAACGGGCAAAATAATTGCATAACCACTCTTTATATGTTAACATAAATCTATGTTTTTGAAAATAAAAATCAGGGTTGAAAAAGAGCTCAGCACCTATGTGCGGGCAATGGATAAGCTATACTCGTTGAACAGGCTCTCTCCTCTTCTTTTTAAAAGCATAAAGGAGTTTATCTGCCGGCCCGGCAAAAGGATAAGGCCGGTATTATTCTGCATAGGTTATCTCGGTTTCTCCCCAAAAACCCCTCCCGGGCTTTTTCGCAGCGCCATATCCTTAGAGCTTCTGCATGACTTCATGCTGGTCCACGACGATATCATCGATAAATCCGATACCCGGCGAGGCAGGCCTTCCATGCACGCCTTATTGAATCGCTATCTTCGGCTGAACAAAAAAGCCAAATTCACCGGGGAAGACTTAACCATAGTTGCCGGGGATGTTATGTACTCTATGGCCCTGGATGCCTTTTTGTCGGTTAAAGAGGTTGCCCGGCGCAAAGAGGAGGCGTTAAAAAAGCTTATCTCAGCGGCTTTATACACCGGCAGCGGAGAATTCATTGAACTATTACTGGGGATCAAACCCGTAGAGAAAGTTACCAAGGAGGATATTTACAAGATCTATGATTATAAAACCGCGAACTATACCTTTGCCTCCCCCTTGGCTATAGGAGCAACCCTTGCCGGCGCAAAAGCAAGCCAGATAGAAAGAATATTTCAATATGGCTTGCTTTTGGGAAGGGCTTTTCAGATCAAAGACGATATAATCGGGACATTCGGCAAAGAAAAGAATACAGGTAAATCAAACCTCACCGATATTAAAGAAGCAAAAAGAACCTTGCTTATCTGGCATGCCTTTAACCACGCGGGAAAAAAAGATCAGCTTATCATAAAAAGGATCATGGAGGGCAAGCTCGCAAGGAAGCCGGAGCTTATTAAGATCCGCCGGATCATTGTTAATACCGGCGCCTTGTTTTACGCCAAAAACCAGATAAAATACCTGTTATCAAGAGCTAGCGGAGAGGCTAGCGGCTTAAGAATGGGTAAAAGATATAAAGAGGCGCTGGATAATTTCTCCCGAAAGATCCTTAAGGTATAACTGCTCATAAAATACTATTAGCAAAAAATATTTATGAAGATAAATCTGGCAAGATCAGCGGGGTTCTGCTTTGGGGTAAAAAGGGCTATCTCTATCGCGCTGGATAAAGCAAAAAGCGACAAGCCCGTATTTATGCTCGGTGATATTGTGCATAACGAAGAGGTGGTCAGGCAGGTAGAGCGGGCCGGCATCAGTAAGATCCGCCGGCTTAGCGACGGGCGCGGCAGGATTCTCCTGATCCGCGCGCATGGCTGCTCAAACAAAACGCTGCGAAAGGCACAAGAATCAGGCTATACGGTTATTGACGCTACCTGCCCGATGGTAAAGGACATACATAAGATCGCCAAGAATTTGGAGGAACAAGGATACCGGATGATCGTGATCGGGGATAAACTCCATGATGAGGTTCAGGGAATTGCCGGCCAGCTTAAACATAAGGCAATTGTCATCGATGAATTGAGGAATATCCCTCTTAAGAAAATAAAAACTATCCCACGGGCCGGGGTAGTCGTGCAATCAACGCAAAACCTGGATAAGGCGCTTAAAATACTGGATGCCTTGCGCGAAAATATCCGCGAGGTAGAGTTTCATAACACAATCTGCAACCCCACGAGGATAAAACAGGATGAGATAAAAACCATGCCCCTGGAAAATGATGTAATGATCATCATCGGCTCAAAGGCAAGCGCCAACACCAAAAGGCTCTATGAAATATCCAGGGCCCTGAATAAGAAAAGCTACTGGGTAAGCTCCGACAAAGAAATAAAGAAAAACTGGCTTGCCAAAGCTAAAAGCGTGGGGATAACCGCCGGGGCATCTACCCCGGAATCAGCCATCCGGGAGATCATTCAAAAAATAAAAACTTTTGTTTCCGGTTAATTATATTCCTCTTACCCTCTTCTCCGCCTCTCTCCAATCATCCGCTGAGCTGTTCTCCGGCCTGCCTTTACTTTCCCAGATGGAGATGGCAACCTCCTTTATCCTTTTCTGGATATCCTCCTTGCTCTCCTCGACGATCCTGTTATAGAGCCAGGCGATCAGGCAGCCGAAGATAAACGCGTAGGCAAATCCCCAGACAGCATTCAAGATCAAACCAAGCGCCGTAGGTTGACACCCCATAACCGCCATGACCTTATCCAGCCCGCTCTCCCAGTAAAAAAATATCTTCAACGCTCCCAAAAGCAGGATGAAACCGGCCACAGCAATCCCACAGGCGTATCCAAAAGCCCTTATGTCCAATTTTGCCATAACATCCCCCTTTCTCTAAAAAACTATGGTTTTGTTTTCGTGCTTGATGATACGGTGGTCAATATAACTGGATATTGCGCCTGCCAACGCCTTATTCTCCAGATTCCTGCCTTTTCTTATCAGATCCTCCCGGTTATCTTTATGCGAGACCTGCCCGACCTCCTGGGTGATGATCGGCCCTTCATCAAGCTGATTTGTTACAAAATGCGCGGTCGCGCCGATCACCTTGACCCCCTCTTTAAGCGCACGGCCGTATGGGTCAGCGCCTTTAAAAAAAGGAAGGAAACCGTGATGGATATTGATTATATCCTTATTGTATTTTCGCAGGAAATCCGGAGAGAGCACCAGCATATAACGCGCCAGGATCAGAAAATCCGTGGAGCCAAGGCTGGAAGCCAATAACTCTGATTCCCGGCGGTTATCTTTATTCGCGGGCACATAATGGAACGAAAGGTTATGCTGCGTTACTAATTTGCGGTGTTTTTCACAATTGCTCAAAACAAAAGGTATCTTTACCCGAAGCTCGCCCGCGCTCCATAAGTACAACAGGTCTACCAGACAATGATCCGGCTCTGATACAAATATTCCCATGCGCAGGGTTTCTGACTTATCAAAAAGCTCCCAATCCGCGCCGAACTCCTTGGCAACAGGCAAAAAGGCTGAAGACAAAGATTTTTTGTCATATTGTTCCGCAGCCAGGATAAACTCAACGCGCATAAAAAAACATCCACCCTGCGGATCCGTGCTATGCTGGTCGGCAGTAATGATATTTCCGCCATGCTTAAGGATAAAGTCCGATATCCTGGCAACGATGCCTTTTTGGTCTTGGCACTGGAATAAAAGAATGAATGTGCGCATAAAGCCTCCGGATAATTATACCTCAATATCCCGGGTTTTTTCAATAAATATCATTTATTGAACCATTCTCTGCTCCTGAGGCACACCTTAACCAGCATCAGCATAACCGGAACTTCTATCAATACTCCCACAACTGTTGCAAGAGACGCGCCGGAAGATAAACCAAACAACATCGTTGATGTGGCTATGGCCACCTCAAAATGATTGCTCGCGCCGACTAAAGCAGAAGGGGCGGCATCCCGATAAGAAAGTTTCAGCCATTTTGCCCCCGCATAAGAAAGCGCGAAGATCAAACACGTTTGAATGAATAGCGGTATGGCGATTAAAAATATCACCTGCGGCTGGTTAATGATAAGCTCTCCTTTAAATGAAAACAAAAGCACGAGAGTTAAAAGAAGCGCCCCTATTGAAACCGGCGTTAAATAATGCAGGAATTTCTCTTCAAACCATTTTAACCCTTTTCCGGCAATAAGCATTTTGCGTGAATAGTATCCTAAAAACAACGGCAACCCCACGTAGGCAACAACGGAGGAAACAATTGTCTGCCAGGGGATAGGCATTTTATTTACTCCCAAAAGCCACCCGCCCAGGGGTGCGTAAAGAAAAAGCATGCTCAAAGAATTAATCGCTACCATAACCAGCGTGTGCCCGTCATTACCTTTTGCCAGATGCCCCCATATTAACACCATAGCAGTGCAGGGAGCGATACCCAGCAAAATACAACCCGCGATATATGACCGGTATAACTCCACCGATGCGCCTCCTTTAACAACCTCTACTCCCGGCAGCCAGCCTTTAAAGAAAACTCCCAAAAAAAGCGTGGCAATGGCCAACATCGTAAAAGGCTTAATACACCAGTTGACCAATAGCGTCAAAATAACCGGCTTAGGCGCTCTGCCTGCTTTAATAACTTCTGCGAAATCGATTTTGACCATGATCGGATACATCATAAAAAATAAGCATACCGCTATCGGGATAGACACCTGATAAACGGAAAATTTATCAAGGGCAAGGGCAACTTGGGGAAGCAATTTTCCTAATAATATTCCCAATCCGATACAAGCAATAACCCACGCAGTTAAGTATTTCTCAAAGAAGCTTAACCTGCGCTCTTCATGAATAATATGCTCCATGGGGACCTCCTAGAAAAGCTTTAAAATATAAATACCCGCATAATAAACGCCCGCTAAAACGAATATTACCCCGGTGATCATCCGCATACAATACTCTAATTTTGTCAATTTATGGAAGCAATGGCTTAACGACGTAACCCCGGCAGAGAGCGCAACGGCAAAAACTAATACCGGTAAGCCTGTGCCGATCCCGTAAATGAACGGTAGCGATACTCTAAACTTAGACTGAAGCGCAAGCGGAATTAGGCTGCCAAAGAAAAGAGCTGCTGATACCGGGCAAAAAGCAAGGGCAAATACCGCTCCTAATAAGAATGCTCCCGGGACACCTGCTTCAACAAGTTTGTTGTGATGCTTCCGGGAAAGCGACAATCCCGGAAAATTTATCTTAATCACATCCAGTAAAATTAATCCCGTAACAATTAAGATGGGCCCGAGGGCTTTGACCATATATTTTTGAAGGAACTGCGCCACCTGAGGGATACCCAAAATAGAATGGACAAGAATAAACATTAATATCGCATAGGTAGCCATTCTGCCAACGGTATAAGCAATACCGGAGAGCAGAACAAAAAATGGGTGAGTTATCTTTTTGGCTAAGAACGATATGGCTGCTACGTTCGTCGCCAAAGGACACGGGCTTATCGAGGTTAATATCCCCAGCCACAATGCCGAGCCAAAAGCAATCAAAATATCTGTCATTGTGCTTCCTTTAAGAAATTATTCACTTCTTCGCTGACGTAGTCGAAGAACCTTTTTTTATTAACGGCATATTCCCAAATCTTGGTGAGATTTTTAGATTTTATCTCTTTGCCATCCTTAACTAAGGACAATATGAGGGATTTTGTGTAAAGCTGATAATCTTGCGCAAAATGCTCATTTCCCCGCTCTTCCACATTCACTGCTTTAAATTCCAGTTTTCCTGATGAAAGCGCGTCCTTAAAATTTGTCTGTATTGTTTCCTTTGAGTACTGCTCCATTGTATGGCAGGTATGGCAGCGGAGATTCCCATGGAAGTAATATGCGATAACGCGGCTGGTTGGCTTATTGCCGGTATCCTGCGCGTTAGCAAAACTACCATAAAGAAAAACAGATAAAATAAAAAACAATGTGAAAATCCTGCTCATTTGATCTCCCTCTCCAAGATCCATTTCTTTATTTCATCCGGCGCGGGAATTCTGCCCGCGGCTTTCACCTCGCCGTCTATCGCAATCGCAGGTATTGTCATAAGCCCATAATCGATGATTTTCTGTATATCTTCTACTTTAACCACCTCTGTCTGCGCATTCAGCTCCTTTACCGCAGACTGGGCGTTTTCATATAGTTTTTTGCATTTCGGGCAACCCATGCCTAAAACTTCAATCTTCACCTTGCTCCTCCGTTCTTCCTATTCTACGATCGCGCCAAAAATCATTCCTGTAATAGTAGACATAACTACTACCAAACTCACATAAACAACTGTTTTCTTTGTTCCCATAATACTCCGCAACACAAGCATACTAGGCAGGCTTAAGGCAGGTCCTGCCAAAAGGAGCGCAAGCGCTGGTCCTTTGCCCATACCGGAACCGATCAAGCCTTGTAAAATCGGTACCTCGGTAAGAGTCGCAAAATACATGAAAGCCGCTACTATAGAAGAAAAGAAATTTGCCCATAAGGAATTCCCTCCGACTAGCGCAGCCACAAAACGGGAGGGGATAGCGCCTTCATGGCCTGGCCTGCCAAGCAGAAACCCGGAAGCAAACACACCCACAAGCAAAAGCGGAAGGATTTGGAGCGCGAATTCCCAGGTTGCCAAACCCCACTCTTTTAATTCATCATTTTTGAACCATTTGAAAAGTATTACAACTAAACTGATAAGAGAAAACCCCGCAATCCACCACTTATACTGATAAATTATTGACCAGATCCCATGATCACCCTCAAGCGGCTTACCCCAGTTGGCAAATACGAGAAACGCAACCATGGAACCGAAGTAAAGGACCGTTTGCCCTAAAGAACGCTTTTCTTTCACTTCTCCCGCGCTAAAATCTCCGTTTACGTGGCGGGCGTGCTCCTCTTTAAGGAAAATTAAGTGCATCAATAATCCAATAACTACGCTAAAGACTACCGCACCTATCGCGCGGGCCAATCCGAGCTGCCAGCCAAGGATACGGGCGGTAAAAATAATCGCAAGAATGTTTATAGCCGGACCGGAATAAAGAAAAGCGATTGCGGGCCCCAGGCCGGCCCCTTTCTTATAGATCCCTGAAAATAACGGAAGCACCGTACAGGAACAAACCGCTAAAATAGTTCCCGAAACCGACGCGACACTGTAAGAGAGCAGCTTATTTGCCTTTGCGCCAAAGTATTTTATTACGGATGCCTTGCTCACAAATACCACTATGGCGCCTGCGATAAAGAATGCCGGCACAAGGCACAAAAGCACATGTTCCCGGGCATACCATTTAACGAGGGCCAAAGCTTCAAATATGGCGTTGGTAAACGTGAGATTTTCGACCGGCAGATGAAAACATGCCAAAAAAGCCGCTGCAATATAAAGAAATTTCTTCCAGTCTTTCATTTCTTGATCCTTCCTGTAATTTTGCAGCAGCCGCCTTCAATGCGGATGGCCTTAATATTCACCAGGCCGTCGGCAATCTTTTCTTGAGCAGAAGTTAAGATCCGCGAAAAGGTCGGTCGGGAGATATTCATCAGCTTCGCGGCATCAACCTGCTTTAGCTTTTCCAGGCAGGCAAGGCGCACAGCCTCAAATTCATCCAGGGACAAATATACCCCCCCTGCCTTGTTTAAGGGTTTGCACAAGGGCTTAAAACACCTCTCCCCCGGAGCGCATTTTACCCACCTTGTTTTCTTGGGCCGCAAAGTAACCTCCTGGTTATGAACATATGTTCATAATACAAGCTGCAGCATATATTGTCAATAGGAATTCTTTGTGCTTAAAGGAAGGGCAGGAATTGCTGGTTTATTTTAACCTTTCAGAGATCTCATAAAGAACGCCGCCTGCTATTTTTGGCTGAGGAAGAAAATATTTTCTCGCGGAAACAATGACCTCGGTTTTATTACCTGTTTCTTTCTTGATCCGCACGGTTATCTGGGCGGAGTCTACCTGGCCGTTAATAATCCCTCCGGGCCTGTTTTCTCTGGTGACCCTGCCTTTTTGTTTCAAAACCGCCAAACTCGCATCAAAAGCATTTTCAAAGGAAGAAACAAACTCCTGTCCAGCGCTGTCTTTTCCCGCGAATGTCACCGCTATGCCGACAGGCAAAACCGCGACACCGGCCAACATGGCAACCCCGTAAATTTGCGCTCCCTGCATGTCGGCGGCTTTCATAGGTTCCAGCATTATAAGCAGTGCCAATTGCCGAGCGCTGGTTATATTCTTATAATTTTTATGTATATTTACATCATATACATAAACAACAGGCTCTTTTCCTGAACTATAGTCCTTGGAAACAATTTTCCCTATGCCCAGCTTAAGCATGTCAATTTGCATAGGCATTTGTTCAGAGGGCTTGCCTTCCCTTTTTTCTCCCCGCTTTACTACCTTCAGCTCATTTACATTCAATTTGCCTTCTTCATTCTTTATAAGCCCCATTTCTTTTAATTCAATCTCAGCGCTCGACAAATGCAATCTTTTTTTAAATAAAGCGCCTAAATCATAGGTAACATTTATCTTTGATAAATGCGCAAGGATACCCCTGGGGAATCCTTTAGGATTATACATTTTAAATCCCGATATCCGCACGGATTGATTAAAAACACCCAAAGAAAATCCATCAATATGAACCGGAGTTCCTGTAATTTCTGTCGCGGCAACTGTTATTACGGTTTTAATTATCTGGTCTTTAAGAATGCCTATAGCAAAGATGGCGATGACAACTATAGCTAATACAATAAGAATCCTCTTCTTCATACTCATCCTCCTTTTTATTATTTTACCCCGAAGAAAAACCCCTGCAACATAAATTGTTACAGAGAGTCCTTCCAAGGCCTTTTTTATCTTAATTCTATTGCCATGCCGGGTTAAGGATGTTATATTATAAAAAGCGTAACCGTGAACGGGAATACACCCAGCCTTATCGCACCTTGGCATAAAGGATTGCCAAGTGCGCCCCTTCCGGGCGGATAAGCTGATGTTCACTTGCGTGAAGGAGAAAAATAATGAAGAAGATTATATTACCGTTGATTTTATTCTTTAATATTTTTTCCTGTGTAGCGTTAGCGAGTAAACTTAACAAGATTGAGCTTGTTGATGGAAGCGTTATTATCGGTGAAATCTCAGGGCTAAATAACGGCGCATATACCGTCCTTTCTCAGGGGATGGGCCTGTTGCAGATAGAGGAATCGCGTATTAAACAAATCAGTTCCGCTGATACCGGCAATAGCCCGGTCTCTACAGTACCTCAATCCAATGGAATAGTTTCAAATAAAACAGAGGCCATGAGAAATAAAATGATGGGCGATAAAGAAACCCTGGGAATGGTTATGTCACTGCAAGAAGACCCGCAATTGCAGGAGATCCTTAAAGACCCTGAGATAATGAACGCGATAAAATCCGGAAACAGCGCTAGCTTAGTTAATAATGAGAAATTTATGCGGCTTAAGAATAACCCGAAAATTCAAGAGATAAAAGATAGGATAGAATAAAAACTTCCCCTTTTACCAGGAATACCACGTAGTGATGCTAAGCACTTTTAAACAATTAGGGCAAACGTATACAGAAATAGGTTGTATCAACGGCCCCGCAAGTGTCTCTTTTTTCCTAAAAATTTCGGTCAGTTCTTTATTGCAATGCGGGCATATAGCATTGATTTCGTCTTTCGTGATAATTTTCATAGCACTCCTCCTTTTGCCTCAATTATATCATTTCCCTTTCAAAATGATATAAAAAATAAAATCCTCTGTAATATATTTTATCACAGATTACAGGAGAGGCATATTTAAACAGGCCTCTGCCTCTGTAACAAGTTCAGAGATCAAGTCTTTAACTGAGATTATCTTTTTAATCCGATAGGCATTGCTGCCACACATGGCAAACCCCTTGTCCAGCTCTCCTCGGTAAGCATTCAACAGTGCTTTGGCAATACAATAATTAACTTTTTTGGCATCACAAGTATACAGACATTGATATTCGCAACCAAAATCAATACGTTCCCCTTTAGAAATCCTCTTCACAAATTCATTGCGGATAACCCTTCCCGGCAGCCCTACCGGACTCTGGATAACTACAATATCCTCTTTTCTGGCTGAGATATATGCCTCTTTATATTTTAGGGATACATCACATTCGTGCGTACAGACAAAACGTGTAGCCATCTGAACCCCACTTGCGCCTAAACGCATAACCCTGGCAATATCTTTGCCATCAAAGATTCCTCCAGCGGCAATAACAGGAATACGCGATTTGTCGTTCTCAAAGGCGCGCGTAACCGCCAATACCTCGGCCAGGATGCTATCTAAAGAAAAATGCTCTTCATCAGCAAGCTCGGCCAAGCTATAACCCAGATGCCCACCGGCAAGCGGCCCTTCAACGACAATAGCATCAGGCAGACGCTTATACCTCCTGGCCCAAGTACTGCAAATAATCTGTGCTGCCCGCGCGGAAGAAACAATCGGGACAAGTTTAGTCCGATCATTCTTAATCAAAGATGGCAAACGTAACGGTAGGCCAGCCCCGGAAATAATCACATCCGCAGATTCAGCTTGAGCCGCCTCCACTAACTCATCGTAGTTAGTAAGTACGCACATAATATTTACGCCGAACGGATTTTTCGTCATACTCCTGGTATCTCGAATGATATTTGTTAGTTCCGCGCGCGAACGCATCTTATAATCGCGTTTCTCATCACCGCATTCCTCCCCCAACCCCACCGCGGCAATCACCCCAAGTGCCCCTTCATTGGATACTGCCGAAGCTAATGAAGACGAAGACACCCGCACTCCCATTCCACCTTGAATGATCGGTAGCTCTATTCTTAAATTACCTAATAATAAACCCCTGAATTCAATCTTCATAAGCTTGCTTCCTGCATTACACCCAATCCAACATTACACACCAATCCAACCGGAAGGATTGATGTGCCGCTTCCTACGGCAATTAGAGATAAATTTATAAGTAGGATTACTCTCGAGATTAATGATTCCTGCGAGACGCATAAGTAAAAGGTAAAAAGTAATTCCGCCAAGAGTTTTCAGAGGACATAAACTGGTTTACCCCGGAGAAATAATCAACAATTGCTTCTCTCATGCGGGCAATTTCTTTTAAATGAGCATAGTTCCTATCATTATCTAATGTCAGATCAATTAACTCTAGGGCTCGTTCAAATGCCTTTTGAGTATAGTCAGTATTCTTCTTGATTCGCCAGTTGAGCGCCCGCTCTACCTCGCTACCAATATTTGCCATTTGTTCAAGGAATGATAGCTGGCTCCAGCGGCCTGCTGCTAGGTCTTTATGTCGATAGCTCATCGTTTAATCCTTTTTGCAACTATTGCAATAATTTTCTTGCGCATTTCTTCATTCTCTATACCAAGGCTTCTGTTACCCTGTGACGGACGCATATTAATCATGGAATCAAATTCAACAAAATCGTCACCCTGCATTTCTGGATAAAGATTTATACCCCAGAGGCTTTTTTGTTTTGAGCCATCTTCCAAAAGTAAAGCTTCCAAATCAGAATGAAGCTCAGCATCAACTGCAATTAATTCTCTTTCAACATCAACAACAGCCTTTATTAAATTACCAAAGATAGTGTCGGCCATCTGCTTAAGTTCGCCCAACAATAATGTTTCTGTTATTATTTTCATGAAGCAATTATACCTCAACAAAAATCCCTCTGCAAGTCATTTGCTTACAGAAGGCTTTCCTCGAACCTTACGACTTTCGCAAGGTTCGAGCCCTATTTGGCTCCCCGTGTTGGTAAAGGTAATAACTGTATCTCTTATATAGCACCCTTATTATAGGTATGATTAATAGCCAAATACAAGAAGATTACGGGCTTAAGAGATAGATAAAACATGTCCGTCCGCATATGGACAAACATTTAGCTTCAGACTACAATCATTGCTGGTAAACAAAAGTTAACTATACACATCTTTTCTGTTGCTAATACGTAAAATGGTGATCAAAATCTCGCGTTCCGATATTTTATAGATAACACGGTAATCGCCCCAACGATATCGCCAATAACCTTGAAACTCACCTTTTAAGGGTTTACCCAACTCCTTAGGGTCACAAGCAAGATAAGTCTCAATACGGGTAAGGATCTTCCTAACTATAGCTTTATCGAGCTTCTTAAGATCTTCCTCGACTGAATCAAGATAGGCAACCTTATATACCAATCTGCTTCCTCAATTCTGCACCAGAAATAATCTTAGACTTGGGATCATTAAAACGGTCTTTGGCAATTTGCGCATCAGCATAATCTTCCAAATAGTGAGCCAAAGCATTAGTAACATAAAAAGTCTCACTGCGACGCGTGGCTTTTGCCAATGAAGCCAGCCTATTAACTAATCCTGACGGTAAACGAAATGCTTTTAATAATGTCATTTTTATCTCCTTTCACAATAAAAGTATAACATTGTTATACGTATATTGCAAGTAAAATTTTGACACGCGACATAAAAATAGCCCTGAATGCTTGCTACATTCAAAGCTATTCTTATCTCTCATCATAAATTTTGAGAGATTTATTTGGCTCCTCACCAGAAAGATCAACGAACTATTGCCTTCATTTTACCAAATACAATTCACGGTTGCAAGAGTAAAGATTTATAGGCACCGCGCGCTTGGGCGCGCTCCCGTATCTTGCTTGCACCAGT
>JBAZQO010000073.1:0-3783 GCA_041645145.1 Candidatus Omnitrophota bacterium | reverse complement strand
GATACTGTCGGCGCGCAAATGATGGTTAAAAACAGGCCTGCCCGGGCCTTTATTCACATACTCATCTTTGGTCAAAGTAACCACAAGCACATCCCCCTTATTTTTTGCTGCCTGAAAATGTTTCAGGTGCCCGGGATGCAAAAGATCAAAGCAGCCGTGGCAATGCGCTATTTTCTTGCCCTCTTTTCTCAATTTCTCAAGTATGGAGGCAAGTTCATTTATTGTTTTTATTTTCGCCTGGGGGTCTCTTTTCATTTTGAAAGATATTTAAACCAATCCTGAGTAGCTAGTTCTATTTTTTCAGGTGTCCATACCGGCGCACTCCTCCAATACTCGATATTATCAAGGATGGATTTTACCCCTTGCTCAAAGCTAACCTTTGGGCTCCACCCTAAGAGCTTCCTGATCTTTTCAGTATCCGCGAATGTGCAATCCGGTTCACCCGGCCTCTTGGGTATATAAGTGACTTTTCCGGCCAGAAGTTCAACTAAACGGTTTACGCTATAAGTATTCCCCGAGCCGACATTCATAACTTCCTGCTGGCAATTGGAATTAGCCGCCATAAAAAATGCATTAGCTACATCGGTAACAAACACGAAATCCCGGGTCTGCGTACCGTCCCCTACTACCGTAAATGGCTTATTATTCAGCTTCTGCGCCAAAAATACCCCGAATACCGCGCCATAAGTTCCGGAGGTCCTTGAACGCGGGCCGTAAACATTAAAAAGCCTTAATGATAATACCGGTATTTTATACACCTGGCCCCAATGCAAAACCAATTGTTCGCCCAAATACTTGGTTAATGCATAAGGATACTGTGGCCGCATTTGGGCTGTTTCCGGGGTGGGAAAACTATCAGGGATGCCATAGCATGATGAAGATGCGGCATAAACTATTTTTTTAACCCCTTGTATCCTTGAAGCCTCGACTACGCTAAAGGTGCCGTCCACATTTGACCTGTAATAGCCAAGCGGGTTTACGATCGAGGGAACGATATCCGCCAGCGCACCCAGATGAAAAACATGGTCAACCCCTTTAAAATAAGGTTTGATAAAATCCAGGTCGGAGATATCCGCCTTGATTATCTCTAAATTACTGTTATTTTCCTGATGCTTAAGGTTTTCAGGCCTGCCTGTAGAAAAGTTATCAAGAACGACTACGGAATAACCCTCCTCCAGCAACTTATCAACTAAGTGGCTGCCGATAAAACCCGCGCCCCCGGTTATCAATGCTTTTTTCATTTAGTATTTGTATTATACCACGCGCAGGTCAACTTTATCCCTTTGTCTAAATCAACTTTTGGCCTCCAGCCCATATTTAATAATTTTCTGGAATCCAAAAGCCTGCGCGGCATGCCATCAGGCTTGCTTGTATCAAAGGTGACCTTTCCCTTAAATAAAGTAATATCGTTTATCTTTTTTGCCAGGTTCTTAATGGAAATCTCTGTCCCTGTTCCAATATTGATTATTTCACTGCCGCTATAATTTTGCATCAGAAAAATCAAGGCGCTTACAACGTCATCAATAAAAATAAATTCTCTCTTTGGTTTACCGCTGCCCCAAACCTTTACCTCTCTTTCGCAAAACTTCTTAATTAAAGCAGCCATAACATGGCCATCAACATCAAAATGGTCTCCCGGGCCGTAAATTGTCGCCGGAACAACAGAAATAAAATCAGTCTTATACTGGCGATTATACGCCTGGCAGGTCTTGACCCCGGCTATCTTAGCCACCGCGAACGGTTCATTCGTCGGCTCGATCAAACCGGTAAGCAAATAATCCTCTTTCATAGGCTGAGGGCAATATTTCGGGAACATGCAGGCGCTCCCCGGAAAGATTAATTTTTTCGCCTTGTATTTATATGCCGCCTGCATCACATTTGCCTGAATGGCGATATTCTGGTAGATAAAATCAGCGGGATAAGTATGATTCGCCCGGATTCCTCCGACCTTAGCCGCTAAAAGAAAAACATACTCCGGACGCGTTTTTTTGAATAACTTATCTACTTTATCCTGGTCAGTCAAATCAATCTCTTTATTTGTCTTTAAGATCAGGCTCTTAAAGCCTGAGGCTTTTAGTTTTCGGGTTAAAGCGCTGCCGAGGAATCCAGTGTGGCCGGCGACAAATATGGGCGAGTTCTTATTCATTTTACTTTCGAAGCAATAAATGCTTTCAAAACGCTAAAGATATAATTAATATGTTTTTCATTGATATCCTGATGCACTCCGATATGAATTCCGTGGGTACCCATATACTCGGCATTAGGAAAATCCCCAAGCCTATACCCCAGAAAACTAAAACCCGGGCATTGTGTAGGCATAGAAGAGAAAAGGTCCCTGGTATCTATTCCGCGCTTATCAAGATAATTGACCAATTCATCCCTGTTAAATGGGGCATTTTCTTTGACGATTATGGGAAAGGCATGCGGCCCGATCCTTTCGTTTTTATCCTCATGTATAGTAAAAAAATACTCACTAAACTCCGCCAGCCTCTTGATCATAGTGATAAGATTATGGTGCCTTTTATTAATAATCTTATGATACTGCTTAAGGCTGCCTAAGCCAATCGCCGCCTCAAGCTCATTCATTTTTGATGAATAACCCACACGCTCAAAAATAAACCGGATATCTTTACCGTATTTGAATCTCTTTGGGCAATATGCAGAAGCAGTATTGACAACACAAACCTTACATTTGCAAGCCCGCCCGTGAGAGCGAAGCGATCTTAATATGGCGCTGAGTTTTTCATTATTAGTCGTAATAATACCGCCTTCAACGGTAGTAATAATATGGGCCAGATACAGGCTGTAGGCAGCCATATCTCCCCACTCCCCGGCATTTTTTCCCTTATACCTGGCTCCGTGAGCCTCGGCAGCGTCTTCAATCACAAATAATTTATGCCTTTTAGCGATCCTGTTGATAATATCCATCTTTGCCGGTTTACCCATAAGATGAACTGGCATGATCGCCACCGTTTTCCTGGTGATCTTTTCGGCGATCAGATCGGGGTTGATATTTAATGTGTCCCTCTCGATATCCACGAATACGGGTTTAAATCCGGCATGTAGAACCGCATTCCCCGTAGCGACAAAAGATAGCGCCGGAACAATAACTTCATCCCCCCGCTTGGCGCCAAAATCATAGAGCGCGGCTAGCGCTAAAACATCAGCGTCAGTACCGCTAGAGACAGCTACCGCCTCTTTAGCATTTACCAGCTTGGCGAATTTTTCTTCAAACTCGCGGACAAGTTTACCGCTGGATACCCTGCCGGAATTGATAACTTGATTTATTAATTTTCGGGATCCCGGTGTAATTGATATCGTGCCAAAGGGAACCTTCATCTTAGTAATCCTTTCAAATATTTCGCTATTGCCGGCGAAGCGGTTAAGCCCGGAGACTCAATACCGATAAGATTAATGAACCCGGGAAAACCTTTATCCGATTCTTCCTGGATTACAAAATCCCTGAATTCTCCTGATTCTCCCTGAAGCTTTGGCCTGATACCGGCAGTATCCGGAGTTAGATCTTCTTCTTTAATGAACGGCATAAATTTGACTGCCGATGAATAAAATTCGCGTTTTTTGTCCTCATCAACCGAGTATTCTTTGATCCGGTTATTAAGGTACTTATCATCCGGGCCAAGCCTTAAACCTCCTCCCAGATCCAAAGTCGCGTGTACGCCTAATCCTCCGCTTTTCGGCTTAGGAACCGGATAGGCCAGCCTGTTCAAAAGCTTTGCCTTGCCTGGTGTAACCCTGAAATATTGGCCTTTACAATAATGCAGC
>JBAZQO010000072.1:0-3820 GCA_041645145.1 Candidatus Omnitrophota bacterium | reverse complement strand
TATCGCGGAGATTACGGGTTTGGGGCTTTCTGGAGGCAGGTTAAGGAGGAGGTAGGTAAGCCGGCTTTTATTACTGAATTTGGCTGTCCAGCTTATGCCGAAGGCAAAAGCGTTGATGAATCCGAAGAGCTGCAGGCGCAATACCATTTGGGTTCCTGGGAGGACATTCAGAATAATATGGCTTTTAGCGGCGGAGCAGGCAATGCCTTAGGCGGGGTGGTTTTTGAGTGGCTGGATGAATGGTGGAAGGCTTATGAGCCGGCGATCCATGATACCAAGGGCTTATGGGCCGGGCCTTTCCCTGACGGGTATATGCATGAAGAGTGGTTGGGTATGTCCGGCCAGGGTGACGGTAAATTAAGTCCGTTTTTAAGGCAGCTGCGCAAAGTTTACTATACGTATCAGAAGAAATGGAAATAGGATCAATTTGTGCATTGACTTACTCACACTGTCGTGTTCGTAAGTCAAGCGCTCATTGAAAAAAGGGAGGTGGGTATGAAAAAGTTACTGTTAGTATTGTTAGCCCTGACTCTTATGGCCCCGGCAATAGCTATGGCCGAAGATAAGGCAGCTAATACAGCCAAGGAGTTTGTGGTTTTCCTGGATAAAAATGCCAAGGATAATCACTATATTCCTTCCGGCTGGATGGGTGATTACGGCGATATCAAGATGAACGACCAGTCAGCGGATAACCCGCATAGCGGCACAAGCAGCATCCAGTTCATCTACAGCGCCAAGAAATCGCAGGCTCAGGGATGGGCGGGAGTTTACTGGCAGAATCCGGCAAACAACTGGGGGAATAAAAAAGGCGGTTTTGACTTAACCGGGATGACTAAGCTTACCTTTTGGGCAAGAGGCGCAAAGGGCGGGGAGGTACTCCAGAAGGTTATCGTCGGCGGGATCAAGGGTACTTATCCGGACACATTATCAGCGGAAACCGGCCCGATCGAATTAACCGACACCTGGAAGCAATATACGGTTAACCTGGTAGGCAAAGACCTGTCATATATTAACGGCGGATTCGGCTGGACCACGACCGCGGATTTAAATCCGGAGGGAGCCACATTCTATATCGATGATATAAAATTTGAGGCTGATCCGAATTTAAAGCCCGAAGGTAAAAAGCAGCAAGCCATGCCATTCTATGTTTATGCCGACCGTTCATCTGTAGCCAATCACTATATTCCTTCCGGCTGGATGGGTGATTACGGCGACATAAAATATGATGGTTCTTCAAAAGAGGACGCGTATTTAGGGGATACCTGCATTAAGATAATTTATAACGGTAAGGCAGCTCAAGGCGCGCGCTGGGCAGGAATCTTCTGGCAGAATCCGGCAAACAACTGGGGTAGCGTTGACGCGGGTTTTGACCTTTCCAAGGCCACCAAGCTGACCTTTTGGGCGCGCGGGGCAAAAGGCGGGGAGCGTATTGAAGAATTCAAGGTCGGCGGTATTATGGGAGAGTTTTCGGATTCAGACAGCGCGACTATCGGCCCGGTTATCCTGAACAAGGAGTGGACGCAGTATACCATTGATTTAAAGGGCAAAGATATGTCGTATGCTATCGGTGGTTTTTGCTGGTCAGCCAATGTGGATAACAACCCGGAAGGCGCTACTTTCTATCTGGATGAAATCAAGTTTGAATAAATAAATGAAAAAATGAAAAAATGGGGTCAGAAAAAATGGGGTCAGAATTATTTTTTAGGAATTCTTTTTAAGAAGGGAAAAATAATTCTGACCCCATTTTTTGCTGTCTTGTTTTTGTTAATTTTATCCGCCTGCCAGCCTAAGCCTGGGGTTTATATTCAGAAACTTAAAAATCAGCATTACCGCCTTATAGTCAATGGTTCACCCTATATTGTAAAAGGGGTTTGCTATAATCCTATACCTATTGGTTCAAACCACGAATATGACTGGTGGAGCGATCCCCATAAGCCGTGGATTATTGACGGTAAGCTTATGAAAGAGATGGGGATTAACACTATCCGTCTTTATCAGGCGAATGGTAATCCTGAGGAGATAAAACAGGCAATCCGGGATTTATATAAATTATACGGTATCCGCACGCTTATGGGTGACTGGTTGGGGTTCTGGGAATACCCCTGCCCTTTTTATGGAGATAAAAAATTTCAGGATAAGGTAAAAAAGCAAGTCATAGAGACGGTTAATCTCTATAAGGATGAGCCGGGAATACTGGGCTGGGTCTTAGGCAATGAAAATAATTATTCCTGCCTCGGACATGTTAATCCCTGGTCCAGCGAAGAGATTGATAAGGAGCCTGACCCGCAGAAGCAGAAGGCTATGCGCGCCAGGATTTATTATTCTTTCGTTAATGATTTAGCTAATGAGGTCCACAAGGCGGATCCTGCGCATCCCGTAGGCCTGGGTAATGGGGAGATCATAGGCCTGGAGTTTGCCAACAAATTCTGCCCGGATGTGGATTTTATCGCCTGCATAATTTATCGCGGCAGGACTTTTGGGAATCTTTTTAAATCCATAAGGCAGACATTTGATAAGCCGGTGCTCCTGGCTGAATTCGGTGCGGATTGCTATGACGCTTACCTAAAAAAGGAAGACCAGAATATGCAGGCGTTTTTCCTGCAATCGCAGTGGAACCAGATATATGAAAACCTGGCTAACAATAAAGTGGGTGAGGGCAATTGTATAGGAGGAACGGTTTTTGAATGGACAGATGAGTGGTGGAAGCATAACCCCGATAATCCGGAAGAGTGGAAGGTGCATAGTACCGAAAGCGGCTGGTCTAACGGCAGCTATTATTTTGATATCCGCGCCGAAGGCAATAAGAATATGAATGAGGAATGGTTTGGCATTGTTGCTTTAAGCGAGCAGTTAGAGAATGGCCTAAACAAACGTGTACCGCGCAAGTCATATTACGTAATCAGGGAATTCTGGAAACATCCGGTTTTGAAGAAAGCGCGGCCTAAGAAAACATCTCAAGGAGGGTAAGCCCATGTCAGTGGTTGCGAGAGTTACGGTATTTATCTTAGGTGTATTCTTGTGGACATCTGCTTTTTGCCAACCGGTCACTGCAACTGCCGCGCCCTCCGGCTCTTGCTGCGCAAACCTTGAGGAATTGAAAGTAAAATATCTTAAAGATAATCAGTATGCCGGATTTACGGATTTTCTCAACAAATCCAAAGAAAAAGATAAGTTTACGCGGCCATGCCTTGATTATTATAAGGCGCTTACCCGTTATCTGCAGCTTAAATATCTGGAGGAAAAACAATCCTGGGATGAATATTTTGCTAATGGCAATATCTATCGCGACCAGATAATGGGAAATACCAAAAAAGTTATCGAGGAAACCCAGAGCAGTGATTGCCTTAAGGCTAAGGCCAGGCTCCTGCTTTGGCAGTTCCATTCCGGCCAGCAGGATGCATTCGCTGAACAGGCTTTAAGTGACCTGATGGCGGACACAAATGCTTACGCAGAACAAACTCATGACGCTACACTGGTCAAGGAGATCGCGGATGAACTTTCAGGATATGGAGAAAAGACAAAGGCGCGGCAGCTTTATAAACTTTATGTGGATAAACTTGTTTCAGGGAAGATGTCAGATGTTCGGCTTAAGGCTGCGGCAGAGGGTTTTTATAAGGAAAATAATTTAGAGTTGGCTGAAGCAGTTTATGATATTTATATAGAAAGGATTCCTAAGGCATTTGCCCCTGATAGACTTATCCCGGAATTATTCCAGATTGCCGGCATGTTTGTGTATAAGGCGCAAGGTTTATATGATATGGCTTATGCGGAGAAGATCTACGCAAAAGTAGAAGGGTTGGGCCAGAAGGATGTTTTTAAT
>JBAZQO010000070.1:0-4253 GCA_041645145.1 Candidatus Omnitrophota bacterium | reverse complement strand
TCCGGGCATGCCTCCTGGCAGCAGAAACAGGCAATGCACTGCTTATAATCTACATAAATCCCGCGGCTTTTTAGCGTAATGCATTTTTTCGGGCAGACATTCACGCAGTGGCCGCAGCGGGTGCATTTGGAGCGCAAGGAATAAGGATAATACCTGAGCAACGGCTTAATAATATTCTTCAGCGGCCCTGCCAGATTGTTTATTCTTACCGATGTGATGGGAAGAACAAAAGACTTGATATTCAACTTGTCAATATCCTCCCCCTGTATCTTAATCTTGCTTAATCGGCCTTCACCTAATCCGCGCAGCGCTGCTTCTTTTGTGGTTAAAACTTCATAGTTCTTAATGCCCATTATTTTAGCCATAACCGTATCTAAAGCCACGCAGTCGGATCCGCCTAATAAGAGGTTGAGGCGGCGGATCTTCCCGCCGGTTGCCGGGCCATCCCCTTCCATGGCCAATATCCCGTCGATGATCGTCAAGGCAGGCCTGGCATCCTGGTATATATCCACAAGGATTTTGGCAAATTCTGGGGGCGCAAAATTATTCTTATGCAGCTCTAATTTATATGTCCCCGAAACCAAACCAAAAAGGTTTTTGATAGCACCCGTAAGCAAAGTTAATTCATGGGTCTTAAATTTAGGCAGGTTAACCAGGTAATCACACTCATCCAGCCACACGGTAAGCGGGAACTTATCGCGCATTCTGCGTTTATCAAAACTGACCAGCTCTACCCCCTCATCTCGGCAGAGCTTCTTTATGCCAGTAACATCATAAACTTCATCCACGTTTTCTATATACCGGCCCCAGATACTTGGGCCGTCCCCGACAATAACCTTACAGTGTATTTCCTTTAAGATATGGATCACCGCGCGAACCACTTCGGGATGCGTGGTAATTCCGTATTCCGGCTCCTTGGACATCAAAAGGTTAGGCTTGGCCAATACGCGTGAGCCCGGCTTGACAAAAGAGGTTATACCTCCCAGGAGATCAACCACACGCCTTACCGCCTGCTCTACCAGGACCGGCTCATAACCATCGCATTTAACTACGGAAATTTGCGCGCTCATTTTAATCTAAAGAAACCTTTGGCATTATTAGTTGTTTTATCCGCTATCTCCTCAAAACTAACCCCTTTAATCCGGCTGACTTCCTCTGCCAGCAACTTTATCTGCGCGGGTTCATTACGCTTGCCGCGAAACCCTTCAGGCGCCAGATACGGGGCATCTGTTTCAAGCATTAATTTATCCAGCGGTGTTAATCTGATCATCTCCCTTAAATCTTGCGCTTTTTTATAAGTAATATTGCAGGTAAAGGAGATAAAAAAACCCAGGCCCAGGCATTCTTTAAGAAAATTTTCATCCCCGGAAAAACAATGCACCACCGCCCGAAGAGGCATGGCAGTTTTTAAAATCTTCAATGTATCTTCTTCTGCCTGGCGGGTATGCACAACTAACGGTAGATCCAGGCCCTTAGCTAACTCAATCAGTTCGCCGAACAAGCGCTTCTGGTTATCTTGCGATGAAAGGTTGCGGAAATAATCCAGGCCGGTCTCGCCGATCGCGACCACCTTATCTTCTGCGGCCAACTCCTTTATTTTATCCAGCTCCTCCTCTTTAAAGCTGTCCGCGTCATGCGGATGCACGCCAACACTGGCATAAACTTCCGGATATTGTCCGGCAAGCCGGCAGGATGCGGTCGAAGAATCCAGGGTCGCGCCGATATTTATAAAATAACCTACTCCTGCCTCCTTGGCGCGCCGGATAACCGCTTCGCGGTCCGGGGCAAATTGCGCGAAGTCAAGATGGCAGTGGGTATCAATCAACATTTTAATAAGCAGCTACTTCTTTTTGGTCTCAATACGGGGGAATAACGGATTGCCTTTTTTGATCTCTTTTGAACCTAACTGCAAGAAGATGGATTCTGCCGTCTTAGGCATAAACGGAACGATTTCTTCGCTGATCCTCCTGATCGCGTCAATTAATAAACGGATAAACGCTTTCAGTTCTTCCTGCCTGCCTTCTTTAATCAGATTCCAGGGCTTGGTCTCTTCGATATATTTATTGGTTATAGCGAT
This sequence comes from Candidatus Omnitrophota bacterium, assembly GCA_041645145.1. GTDB lineage: Bacteria > Omnitrophota > Gorgyraeia > Gygaellales > Profunditerraquicolaceae > UBA6249. The sequence continues at coordinate 2,176 of JBAZQO010000070.1, read as the reverse complement.
GCACTCCCAGATCTTCTCAAGCGCCAGGCTAAAATCATTATTAGGATTCAAGGCCGCGTCAACTTCCCGGCGCAGATCCCTTAGCTTCTCTTTTATACTCTCCCCGCTTGGATCATATTTTGTCTTATAAATATCCAACTCCGGGACTAGACTCGTATAATACTTTTCAACCATAGTCAGCGTCCGGTATATAAGATTGCCCAAATCATTGGCCAGGTCGCCATTGAATCTCTTGATTATAGCTTCCTCTGAAAAGTTACCGTCAGAACCAAACGGCACATCGCGCAAAAGAAAATACCTGTATACATCTATCCCGAATTTATCCACCATCTCAACCGGATTAACCGCGTTACCGCGGGACTTAGACATCTTATCCTCATTGATCATCCACCAACCGTGGGCAAATATGGTATCCGGCTGCCTTATCCCTAAGGCCTCTAATATAATCGGCCAGTAAATCGCGTGATGCCTTAAAATATCCTTACCTACTAAATGCACCACTTTTACATCCTTCTCCCACCAGGGAGAGCGATAAATGTTTTGGCTGTCAAATTCCCCCACCGCGCTTATATAGTTAACCAAGGCGTCAAACCAGACATAGGTAACATGTTTGGAGCTAAACGGCAGCTCGATCCCCCAACTAAGCCGCTCCTTTGGCCGGGATATGCACAAATCCTCTAATTTGTTATTTTCCAAAAACCCCAAAACCTCATTTCTTCTTGTGGAGGGCTGGATATAAGTGATCCTCCCGGGATTTTTAACGGTATCCTTGATATAATTAATAAGCCACTGCTGGTATTTTGAAAGCCGGAAGAAAAAGTTGGTCTCGCTGATCTTCTCAAGCGGACGCTTGCAATCCGGACAGAGCGTATCAGTAATCTGCGTTTGGGGCCAAAATGTTTCGCAGGGAGTGCAATACCATCCTTCGTATTTATCTTCATAAATATCGCCTTTATCATAAACTATTTGCAGCGCCTTTTGCACGGTTTTAATATGCCTGTTTTCGGTAGTGCGTATAAAATCGTCGTTGGATATCTCCAGCTTCTTCCAAAGATCTTTAAACTGCGCTACTACCCTATCCACAAACTCATGGGCAGAGAGCTTGGCGCTGTCCGCGGCCTTCTGGATCTTCTGGCCGTGTTCGTCAGTCCCGGTTAAAAACCAGACATTATCTTTGCCCAGGATCTTACGGTTATAACGGGCCAGAGTATCGGCGGCAATATTGGTATAAGAATGGCCGATATGCGGAGAAGCGTTCACGTAATAAATAGGGGTGGTGATATAAAACTTATTTTTATTTGTCATGCTCTTTTTCCTTATAGCTCACCTCAAGGAATCCGCCATCCTCGAGCTGCACGCTGACCAGGCGTTTAAAAACATTGACGCTAAAAACCTTACCCTTGCCGCTGGGGGTATGCACATGCTCCCCTTCGCGCGGCAGGCCTTTAGAAAGCACCTTATAAGTTTCATATTCATAGGAAAGACAGCACATAAGCCGTCCGCATAAGCCGGATATCTTCGGCGGATTTAGCGGCAGCCCTTCTTCTTTGGCCATCTTGATGGTCACCGGTTCAAAATCCTTCAGAAAGCTTTTGCAGCAAAGTTCGCGTCCGCATGAGCCATACCCGCCGAAAATCCTGGCTTCATCCCTTACCCCGATCTGCCTTAATTCAATGCGCGCCTTGAATATTTTCGCTAAATCCTTAACCAGGTTGCGGAAATCCACCCGGCCGTCCGAAGTAAAATAAAATAATATCTTTGAACGGTCAAAAGAATACTCTGCCTTGACCAGTTTCATATCCAGTTTATGCTCGGTGATCTTCTTAAGGCAGGCGGCAAACGCCTCTTTGCCCCTGGCACAGTTATCCTCTATCTGTTTTAAATCGTTCTCCCTGGCCAGGCGGATTATTTTTTTAGGCGCCTCTTTGGGGTCGGCCTGAGGACAAGAGCGGCCGCAGGCAGGCTGAACAACCAGGCCGTAATCCAAGCCGCGGTCATGCTCAACAATTACGCAATCGCCTTCCTTTAAATTCAGATTCCCCGCCTGATAAAATTGCGTTGAGCCTGAACCCCTCAGCTGCACCCGGATCATGCCTTCCATAGTTGCGCTCCTAAGTTATGTAAAAGTAATTTAGTATTGATATTATTGTCTAAATAGAGGAAGCTTTCCGAAATT
>JBAZQO010000018.1:0-24907 GCA_041645145.1 Candidatus Omnitrophota bacterium | reverse complement strand
GTGGTTGTCAGTTTCGAGCATCATTTGAAATATGATATGTCCGGCTATCCGCGCCTGAGCCTGTTAACAAAGCCGCATGTCGCTTCTCTGATCGTTTCAATTTGCGATGTTTATGACGCCCTTTCGCAAAGGCGGGGCTACAAGCAGGATTATTCACCGGATGTGGTTTACAATATAATGAATAAAGAGAAAGGCAGCTCTTTTGACCCGGAGCTGCTGGATAAATTCTTTAAAGTCATAGGTCTGTGGCCGGTTGGCGCGGTGGTGGCATTAAATGACGGCAGCATAGCATTAGTCAGGGATCAGAATGAATCTGATATCCAGCGGCCAAAGATTGAGATTGTCTCTCCTGTTGACAAGAAACGCCTGGTTGACCTGGTTGAGGAGAAGAGTTTGAGCATCGAGCGTTACCTTAATCCCTGGAAGGAAGGCAAGGAATTCCTGCGTTTAGCCCAGTAGCCAAGCAGAGTGCCTGGACACTGTCCCTGATTTGGCTTGACAATTAATTATGCGATGTTATATTTGATAAAACAATGGCTAAATATATCTTTATAACCGGCGGGGTAATCTCAAGCTTAGGCAAGGGGATCGCCTCCGCCTCTATCGGCAAGATCCTGGAATCCCGCGGCCTGAAGATAACATTGATGAAGCTTGACCCCTACATCAATGTCGACCCCGGGACAATGAACCCTTATCAGCACGGGGAGGTCTATGTTACCGATGACGGCGCGGAGACTGACCTGGACCTGGGGCATTATGAAAGATTTACCAGGGCAAAGATGACCAAATTCAATAATGCCACCACCGGCCAGGTTTACAACGCGGTAATATCACGCGAGCGCCGGGGGGATTATTTAGGCAAAACTATTCAGGTTATCCCCCATGTTACAGACGAGATAAAAGAGAGGATTAAAAAAGTTGCCCAGGTAAGCGACGCGGATATTGTTTTAATCGAGGTCGGCGGCACGGTAGGGGATATTGAAAGCCTTCCCTTTCTAGAGGCAGCGCGGCAATTTAAATTGGATGCCGGGGAAAAGAACGTCCTTTATATCCACCTTACCCTGGTCCCTTACATAAAGGTCGCTGATGAAATAAAGACCAAGCCTACTCAACACAGCGTGCAGACATTGCGCGAAATCGGTATCCAGCCGGATATATTGATCTGCCGCACGGAAAAGCCGCTTGCTGATGAGGTTAAAGAAAAGATATCACTCTTCTGTAATGTGCGCAAGCAGGCGGTTATTGAATCGCGCGACGTTGAATCTATTTATCAGGTGCCTATGGTTTTTAAGGCGCAGATTTTAGATGAGATAATCCTTAGCCATTTTAATTTAATTTCCAAACCATCGGATTTAAAAGATTGGGAGAAGAATGTGGTAGAGCGCCTGTTTTCTCCCAAGGGAACAGTCCGGGTGGCGGTGGTGGGTAAATATATCGGCCTGCAGGATGCTTATAAATCCATTTACGAAGCAATCACTCACGCCGGGATAAGTAACCAGCTGAAGATAGAGGTTAAAAAGATCGATTCTGAAGATATTGAAAAAACCGGACCGGAAAAGCTGCTCGAATGCGTAGATGCGATTTTAGTGCCCGGGGGATTCGGTAACCGGGGCATTGAAGGTAAGATTAAGGCGATTGAGTTTGCCCGGAAAAACAAGATTCCTTTTTTGGGCCTTTGCCTGGGGATGCAGTGCGCGGTGATAGAATTCGCGCGCCACCTTTGCGGATTAAAGGATGCTAACTCTACGGAGTTTAAGCCGAAAACCAAGTATCCGGTAATCAGCCTTTTGGCTGAGCAGAAAAATATTAAGGATTTAGGCGGGACTATGCGCCTGGGCGCCTACCCTTGCAAAATAAAGAAGAATACCTTAGCTGCCAAAGTTTATCAGAAAAATATTATTTTTGAAAGGCACCGCCACAGGTATGAGTTCAATAATAAGTTCCGCAGGGCATTCGAGAAGAAGGGGATGATTTTCTCCGGGATTTATCAGAAGAAAAACTTAGTTGAGATCGTGGAGTTAAAAAATCACCCTTATTTTATCGCGGTGCAGTTTCACCCCGAGTTTAAATCCAAACCTGATGCAGCACACCCCTTATTCAGGGAGTTTATTAGAGCGGCACTAAATACTAAATAGGGATAAGGGGACAGCTCTAAGATTGCTTCCAGAAACATCTCTTAAAAAGAATATGAATGCGATACTAGCCTTAGAAGACGGCACAATATTCAAGGGAAGCTCTTTCGGCGCAAGCGGAGAGCGTTATGGGGAGGTAGTTTTTAATACCAGCATGGCCGGATACCAGGAGATTATTACTGACCCGTCATATAAGGGTCAGATTATAACCATGACCTATCCTTTGATCGGCAATTATGGCATTAACCGGGAGGATGTGGAGTCGCGTCAGCCTTTTTTAGAGGGTTTTGTGGTTAAGGAGTATAGCAAGATCGCCAGCAATTGGAGAAAGGACCAGTCTCTGGGAGAGTATCTAAAGGAAAATAATATTCCGGGGATCGAAGGCGTTGATACCCGGAGCCTGACCCTGCACATACGTCAACAGGGCGCAATGAAAGCGGTTTTATCTACGCAGGATCTTGATGAGGCCAGTTTGATCAAAAAAGCCAAAGCTAGCCGGGGCTTAGTGGGTGTAGATTTAGTCAAAGAGGTTACCAGCCCAAAAAAGTATAATTATGGCCGGCAGCGAGGCGGCAAATATGATGTAGTGGTTTTAGATTGCGGGGTAAAATACAATATGCTCAGGGAATTGCTGCGCCACAAATGTAATGTTACGGTGATGCCCGCGCAGGCGACGTGCGAGGAGATCCTTGAGGCTGGACCCGACGGAGTTTTGCTTTCTAACGGCCCGGGAGACCCTGCGGCATTAGATTATGTGGTTAAAACGGTAAGCGGGCTTATCGGTAAAATTCCCATCTTCGGAATTTGCCTGGGGCATCAGATGCTCGGGTTGGCCATGGGTGGGAAAACCTATAAGCTTAAATTCGGCCACCACGGCGCAAATCATCCGGTAAAGGATTTGAGAACAGGGAAGGTTTCCATAACCAGCCAGAACCACGGGTTCTGCGTGGATATTGACTCCATGAGCAAAAAAGAGGTTGAGTTGACGCATGTAAATTTAAATGACGGTACTTCCGAGGGGTTGCGCCATAAAAAACTGCCCATATTTTCCGTGCAGTTCCATCCCGAGGCTTCCCCCGGGCCGCGCGACGCCGAGTATTTATTTGCTGAATTTGTATCGTTGATGCAAAAGTCCCGAAGATAAATATGCCTAAGAGAAAAGACATTAAGAAGATATTGATTATCGGCTCCGGACCTATTGTCATCGGCCAGGCATGCGAGTTTGATTATTCCGGAACTCAGGCCTGCAAGGTTTTAAAGCAGGAGGGTTTTAAGGTAATCCTGGTGAACTCTAACCCGGCAACAATCATGACTGACCCGGAGGTTGCTGATAGGACCTATATCGAGCCTATCACGGCGGAGATGGTAGAGAAGATCATCGCCAAAGAAAGGCCGGATGCGCTTCTGCCTACCCTTGGCGGACAGACCGCCCTGAATACGACTGTGGAGTTGGCGAAAAAAGGCGTATTAAAGAAATATAAAGTAGAGACGATCGGCGCCAATATCAAAGCGATCAAAAAAGGGGAGGACCGCCAGCTGTTTAAGGCGGCGATGAAAAAAATAGGATTGGATCTGCTCAAAAGCGATCAGGCTTACACTCTGGAAGAGGCAGTTAGCGTCGCCGGCAAGATCGGTTTTCCTGTAATTATCCGGCCGAGTTTTACTCTGGGGGGAGCGGGTGGTTCGATCGCCTATAATATGGAAGAGTTTAAGGTTTTGGCTAAGCGTGGCCTGGAATCTAGCATGATCAGCGAGATTTTGGTTGAAGAATCCGTGACGGGCTGGAAAGAGTTTGAGCTGGAGGTCATGCGCGACTTAAAGGATAATGTGGTGGTTATTTGTACCATTGAAAATCTTGACCCCATGGGGGTGCACACCGGGGACAGCATCACGGTTGCCCCTATCCAGACATTAACGGATAAGGAATATCAAAAGATGCGCGACGCCTCCATTGCCTGTATCCGCGAGATCGGAGTTGAAACCGGCGGTTCAAACATCCAGTTTGCCGTGCATCCTGAAACCGGCAGGATGGTGGTTATTGAAATGAACCCGCGGGTTTCGCGCAGTTCAGCTTTAGCATCCAAAGCCACAGGTTTTCCCATTGCCAAGATCGCCGCCAAGCTTGCCGTAGGATACACCTTAGATGAGATCCCCAATGATATTACCCGGGAGACACCCGCTTGTTTTGAGCCGGCAATTGACTATTGCGTGGTAAAGATACCGCGTTTTACATTTGAGAAATTTCCTTCCGCTGATAGCACGCTGGGCATATCCATGAAGTCAGTGGGCGAGGCCATGTCTATCGGCCGCACTTTTAAGGAGGCGCTGCAAAAGGGCCTGCGTTCATTGGAGATCAAGAAGTTCGGTTTAGAGAGCGTTGTCTTTAATAATCCGGAAGATATTAAAGTTGACGGCCTGATCCTGGATAAGATTTGTCAGAAGCTTAAATTTCCTAATGCCGAAAGGATCTTTTATATCGGAGATGCCTTCCGCGCCGGACTGGATATTGAGAAGATTTACGATTTGACCAAAATCGACCGCTGGTTTTTATATAATATCAAAGAGATTATTGATTGCGAAAAAGAGCTGCTGAAAAATAAACAAAATCTTTCTTTAGAATTGCTTAAAAAAGCCAAAGAATACGGTTTTAGCGACAGGCAGTTAGCCAGGCTTTTATCCAGCAGTGAAGAGAAGATGCGTGCTTTAAGAAAGTCCATGGATCTGGCCCCGGATTTTAAGCTGGTTGACACATGCGCCGCGGAGTTTATGGCGCACACCCCTTATTTTTATTCTACGTATGATAAATGAAAAAATGGGGTCAGAATTATTTTTTGGAAATAGAAATTGGTGAAAAATAATTCTGACCCCATTTTTCTTCCGACAAATAAAAAAGAAAGAGGGCTATGGCGATAAAAATTAAATTTCTCGGGGGCGCGAAAACCGTCACCGGATCAAGCCATTTGGTTTGCGCCGGCAAAACAGAGATCCTGCTTGACGCCGGGCTCTTCCAGGGGCATCGCGACGCGTTCTATGAAGTTAATACCACCTTCCATTATAACCCGCGCACGATCAACGCCATGGTTTTATCGCACGCGCATATCGACCACTGCGGCAATATCCCCAACCTGATTAAACAAGGCCTGCGCTGCAAGATTTACACTACCGCGGCCACCAAGGACCTGGCGGATCTTATGCTGGTTGATTCGGGAAAAATCCAGCAAGAAGATGTGCGTTACGTAAACAAGATCAATACGCGTCTGGGCCTGCCGTTGCGTAAGCCCCTCTATACGGAAAAGGAGGCTTCCCGGGCCACTAAGATTTTTCGCTCCATTTCATATAACCAGAAGTTCTGCGTTGCTAGGGATATTTGCGCCACGATTACCGATGCCGGGCATATCCTTGGTTCGGGGACGATTATCCTGGACATCAAGGACGCAGGGCGCAATGTGCGTTTAGGTTATGCCGTGGATCTGGGAAGGAAAAACCTGCCCTTATTGAATAATCCTGTAATTCCCAAGGGGCTGGATTATCTGATTATAGAATCTACCTACGGCGGAAGATTACACCGGCCCATTGATGAGGCGCAATCAAAGTTAAGGGAGGGGGTTTGCCGCGCGATAAAAAGAGGGGGTAAGGTCTTGATCCCGTCTTTCACCCTGGAGCGCACCCAGGAGGTAATTTATTTCTTAAGCGAGTTGCTTAAAGAAAAACTTATCCCTTCTGTACCCATTTATGTGGATAGCCCGTTAGCCACGGATATTACGGATTTATTTGAATATCATCTGGATTCTTTAAATGATAAAACCCGCCAGGCGTTTGCCCGTGGGGATAATCCCTTTGAACTGCTGAATTTGCGTTTTATCCGCGAGCAAAAAGATTCCAAGGCTTTAAACATTGATAAGCGGCCGATGATTATTATTGCCGGCAGCGGGATGTGCGAATCCGGAAGGATGCTGCATCATTTGCAGAACAATATCGAGGATTCACGCAATATGATTTTGGTGGTCGGGTATATGGCGCGAGATACCCTGGGCAGAAGAATCGTGGAGAAATTACCTTTCGTAAGGATATTCGGGGTGGAGTATGAGCTTAACGCCGAAGTGGTGGTGATTAATGCTTTCTCGGGCCACGCGGATCAGGCGGAGCTTGTGGATTTTGTCACCGGGTGCCTGCCGCTTAAAAAGATTTTCCTGGTGCACGGTGAACCTGACCAGTCCCAGGCCCTTTCTGATATATTGGTTCAAAAAGGCCTGGATGTGCGCATACCGGATAAAGACGAAGAAGTGTTGCTTGAATGATAATTTTGTGGTAAAGTAATTTTCCTAATTTTAGGTAAGGTAGTTCCCGTCTCATAACATATGCCAAAATTCTCTTGCGACAATTTTGGCATATTCGGCGGGATAAATTCGCACATAAACTTACGTCGTAGCGAGTGAAAACGAGTACTCCGTAAGTTTAGTGCTCATTTAGGAGGAAGTTAAAATGATTGGTGGTTTTTCCACTCCCAAGAAAGATAAGGCAGTTAAATCATCCGGAGGAAAGCTTGTTAAGGCCGGAGAGATCCTGGTGCGCGGAGTAGATACTTATAAAGCCGGCGTAAATGTCCGTGGCTTGGGCACTTTGTTCGCCGCTTGCCCGGGCAAGGTTTATTTTACCCGCAAGAAGACCAGCCACGGCAGGGTGCGCACATTCGTTAATGTCGTCCCGCAGGCAAAGAAGCAAAAATAAGCTATAGATGTTGGATCCGGCCAAGCGCTACTCTAACACAAAATATACTTTAAGTATCATCGCTGTTTTTTACACCATAACCCTGATCCTGGTTGCCCTGGGATCGGGGTTCTTTTTGTTTTTAGAATCTTCTCTTAAGGGATCCAACCTGCCGGGTTATTTATCGATTGCCGTATTTCTTCTGGTCATTTCGGTTTCTTATTACTTATTAAATTTACCGCTTAATTTCTATGCCGGCTATACCTTAGAGCACGAATTTAATTTATCCAGACAAAAGCAGGGGGATTGGTGGCTGGACCAGCTGAAATCCGGGGTCCTGGGTTATATAATTTTACTGATACTGGTTCTGGCTTTTTACTGGATCCTGGCGGGGTTCGGTGATTGGTGGTGGCTGGTTGTTTCTGTCTTCTGGATATTCTTTAGCGTAATTTTGGCGAAATTAACCCCGGTTTTAATCGTCCCTTTATTTTTTAAATATAAAAAATTAGAGGACCAGGCCTTGCGCGAAAGGATCTTTAGATTAGCCCAGGCAATGCGGGTAGGGCTGCTGGATGTCTTTGAGATAGATTTCAGTAAGAAAACATTAAAGGCAAATGCCGCTTTTACGGGTATGGGCAGAACCAGGCGCGTTATTTTAGCCGATACCTTAAAGGATAAATACAGCCATGATGAGATCGAGGTGATCCTGGCGCATGAGTTCGCGCATTACCGGCTTAAGCACATAATTAAATTGATCTGCGTAAACTCCCTGGTAACCATGGGGCTGTTTTTTCTTATTTTTAAAACCAGCGCCTATGCCTTGGGGCTGTTCAAATTAGATTCCCTTACGCAGTTAGCCGGCCTGCCGCTGGTATTCCTTTATTTCATGATCTTCGGGACAATTATGCAGCCCCTGGAGGCATATTTAAGCCGCAGGTTTGAGAGGGAGGCGGATAAGCTGGCGCTTAAAGTTACCGGGGCAAAAGAGGCATTTGTTTCGCTTATGGAAAAGCTGGCCAGCCAAAACCTTGCCGATAGAAACCCGCATCCCATAGCTAAATTCTTGTTTTTTGACCATCCGCCGATCGATGAACGCATAAAAATGGCTAAATAAATAGGGACGGTTCTATTTTTCTCGAGTCTAGTTCCAGAAAAATAGAACCGTCCCTATTTATTCTATTTATTTTAAAAAGTCGATTACGATTTGCGCGGCACGCATTGCCGCTCCGGGCTCTCCCAGAGAGGATTTAACCAGGGCGAGGCCTGAAGTGATTTTTTGAAGCTCTCTTTGATCGCGCCAGATGCGCAACACTTCTGGGGCGATTTTCTTTGCCCTCGCGCCAAATTGCACGAACTCCGGGATAATCTTGCTGCCTGCTACGATATTTACGATCCCGATATAAGGGATCTTTACCTGAGGGCGGTATAAAAGATAATTTAACAGGTTCATCTTGTAAATTATCACGAATGGTTTCTGCATAATTGCAGTTTCCAGTGTGGCTGTGCCTGAGCAAACCAGGCAGAAGTCCGCAGCTTTCATACAGTCGTAAGTTTTGCCTTCCACAACTTTGGCATCCAGATTTGATTTCTTGATCAGTACATTATAAATATCCCAATCAACTTGAGTGGGTTTGGCAATGATAAATTGGGCGTCAATTCTTTTATTAAGCAGGCGCGCTGTTTTAAGCATTACAGGAAGAATATTTTTTATTTCCTGTTTACGCGATCCGGGGAAGAGGGCGATAGTTTTTTTCTTATCGGATAATCCTAAACCGGCCAGGAATTCATTTTTTGCCATCGTGGGCCTTGCGATATCCAGGAGCGGATGCCCGGGGAAATCCACATCCATGCCGTGCCGGGAATAGAATTCCCGCTCAAATTTAAAGAGCACGATCATTTTTTTGATATATTTTCTGATGGTTTTTATTCTTCCCGGACGACTTGCCCATACCTGGGGGCTGACGTAATAAATCGTGGGGATGGAGTTGTTAATTGCTTTGGCAATCCTGAGGTTGAATCCGGAGAAATCCACAAATATTATCGCGTCGAATTTCTCATTTGCTATTTTATTTAAGATCAATTTCTTAAGGGAGAGGAATTTAGGAAGTTTCTTTAAGACATCAAAAAGGCCCATCACGCTTAAGCCGCTTGTGTCATAAATGATCTCTGCCCCTGAGCGCTCAAGCAGCCTGCTGCCTACCCCCAGGATCCTTATACCGGGATTTATATTTTTTATTGCAGTAACAAGGGTTGCGGCGTGGAGTTCTCCCGAAGGCTCGCCGCAGATAATCAGGACCTGTTTTTCAGCCATATCTGTCTTTGGATTTTCAGAGCAACTGCCAGGGCTTCCCTGGCTACCGTGCCTGAGACTAGAGGAGCTACGTTATTAGTCGCGCATGCGATAAATGATTCCAGTTCTTTTTGCAGGGGTTGTTCTTTTTCTATGGGCAGGTTTTCCTTGGTTATCTGTAAGCCGGTCTTACGGTAAACCGATGCCTCGGCATTTTTATAATCAAGGGAAATGTAGGTATCCTCCTGGAAGATGCGGATCTTACGCATGGTTTCGTCGGATACTCGGGAGGCGGTAAGGTTGGCGATGCAGCCGTTTTTAAAGGTGAGGCGCGCATTGGCTATATCTTCAAATTTAGTCAGGACATTGACTCCTACAGATTCAATCTTCTTAAGCGGAGAGTTTACTAATCCCAGGACAATATCAATATCATGGATCATAATGTCCAGCACCGCGCCTACGTCAAGGGAGCGGTTGGGAAAGCTTGAAAGGCGGTGGCATTCGATAAATTTCGGTATTTTGATTATTTTGAGGGTGGCTGCGAAGGCGGAGTTGAATCTTTCAATATGGCCGACCTGAAGGATGAGTTTATTCCTGGCGGCGATCTTTATCAGGCCATCAGCTTCTTTGAGGGTAAGGGTAAAGGGTTTCTCAACTAAGGTATGCACGCCTTTATTCAGGAAATCCGCGGCTACTCTTTGGTGCAGGGCAGTGGGAACGGCAATGCTTACCGCATCCACCTTTCCGAAAAGTTCTTTATAGTCGGTATATCCAGCTATTCCCAGGTTAGCGCAAACCTGGTTTAGGCGCTCCGAGTTAGTGTCGCATACAGCGGTCAACTCGCAATTCGGGCTTTCCTTATATATTTTGGCGTGGATGCTGCCCAAATGCCCTACGCCGATTACGCCTACCTTGATCTTACCCATGCAATGATAATAGCAAAGCGCCTGCCTTGTTTCAACTAAAATCTTAACAGAAATGGGGTCAGAATTATTTATTTCATTGACTGTCCCCGTAATAAATAATTCTGACCCCATTTCTGCTGACCCCATTTCTCGCTCGCCGTCCCGCTTGCACATAGCGCAAATTCCAATTGATAATAAATTGGAGTATGGTAAACTAATCAATAAGAGGATTAATAAATGAGACGCGGTTTCACCCTGATTGAAATAATCATAGTCATCATCATCGTAGGGATACTTGCGGCAGTAGGCATAAGCCAATACTCTAAAACAGTGGAAAAAGGAAGGCAAGCTGAAGCTAAAGTACGCATAGGCAATATGCGCCAACTTGCCCATGAATATTACATGAATAATGGCACTGTGATGGGCATAACGTATGGCGACGTAGGGGTGGATTATACCTGTAGATCTGATAGTTTCTATCGGTATAACGCTAACGGCTATGCTTCAGGTTACGTAAATTTACGGGCTTATAGATGTACCAGTCAAGGTAAAACTCCTAATGTAGATAGGGGGTACAACTATTTTATGACGTATAATCCTACCACCGGGCAGAGTAAGTGGTGCTGTTATTACAATGATGACGCCTCAAGTTGCTTCGGCCTGCCTACTTCTTGAGTTTGTTGCCGCAATGTTACGGCGATATAAGTGCAATTCCGGGACACAATCCTTAATTCTAATTTTGCCTTAGATTTTTCCCCTTTTCTATCTTTGTCAAGCAGGAGGGGGATTTTTTATGCTTAGGCCGGATCTGCAGAGCAATAAAAAAGTTTGCTATGGCCCGGGGTATATGCTAAAATACACCTTCTTGAAGAAAGGCGCAAAATGAAGGATTATTTTAAATTATTGAAGTTTATAAGGCCCTATATGGGCAAATTCGGCCTGGCTGCCGTTTGTATGGCCTTTTCCGCAGTTTTTGACGGAGTATCCCTGGCGATGATGGTTCCCCTGGCGGATAAGGTGCTCACCAACAGGAAAATCATCGTTCCTGTAAAAATGCCTCATTTTTTATCCGCCTTTGTGGACAAAATCAACAGTTTTAGCCCGGAGGCCCTGCTGAACTATATGGCCATAGGGATTATCTTACTGTTTATACTCAAGGGATTTTTTGGCTTTATGCAGAGCTATCTTATGTCGGATATCGGGCAGCGTATCGTCAGGGATATAAAAGCCAAGCTTTACGCTAAGTTTCAGATGCTTTCTTTGGATTATTTTACGCATAAGCGCGGCGGAGAGATGATCTCGCGCATTACCAATGACGCCAGGATCGTAGAGAACGCGGTTTCTTACGGCTCAACAGACCTGGTCTATCAGGGCCTGCAGGTAGTGATATTTCTTACCCTGACCTTATGCATTTACCCCAAGTTTGTTATTTTTATTGTTCCGCCGCTGGCGATCCTGGGTTATCTGATCTCTACCGTAGGCAAGAAACTGAGGAAGCTCTCCAAGTCCTCCCAGGAGAAGATGGCGGATGCCAACTCCATACTTTACGAAAATATAATCGGCGCCCGTATTGTCAAAGGTTTCAGCATGGAAGAGTATGAGATCAATAAATTTAACAAGGTAAATAATGACTATTACCGCGTTTCCATGAAGTCCATCAAGCGGACGCTGCTTTTAAGCCCGGCTACGGAAATATTGGGTTGTATCGCCGGGGTATTTGTTTTTGTCCTTGGCGGCAGGGAGGTGATCGCGGGAAAGATCTCCTTCGGGGTTTTTGGATTGTTTATCGGTTCGCTTTTATCGACGATCAGGCCATTTAAGAAACTAAGCCAGGTAACCTCATTGAACCAGCAGGCAGCGGCAGCCAGTGAACGTATCTATGAAGTTTTGGACGCTAAGCCTACCGTAGTTGAATCTCCGAATGCCTCGGAACTAAATGATTTTAAGAATAACGTTGTTTTTAGCGATCTCTGGTTTAGTTATGGCGATAACCATGTGCTGAAGGGCGTAAATTTAGATGTGCCCCGCGGCTCTATGCTTGCTGTTGTCGGCCCCAGCGGGAACGGCAAAACTACCTTGTTGGATTTGATCCCGCGTTTCTATGATCCCAAGAAAGGCAGGGTAATGATCGACGGCGTAGATATCAAAGAGGTTAAATTAAAGTCATTACGCCGGCAGATCGGCATTGTTACCCAGGAGACGATACTTTTTAATGATTCGATAAGGGCGAATATCGCTTATGGCAAGCCCGACACCGGAGACGAAGAGATCAAGAAGGCCGCGCTCCAGGCCAATGCCCACGATTTTATCATGCGTATGCCCCGGGGTTATGACACGGTTATCGGGGACAGGGGAATGCGCATATCAGGCGGGGAGCGCCAGAGGATCGCTATAGCGCGCGCTTTGCTTAAAAATCCTCCTATCCTGATCCTCGATGAAGCCACCTCTCAGCTGGATTCAGAATCAGAGCGTATCGTTCAGGAGGCCTTAGACCGGCTTATTCAGGGCCGCACGGTATTTGTTATCGCCCACCGGCTTTCTACGGTAAGGAACGCGGATAAGATCGTGGTGCTGGATAAAGGGGTGATCGTTGAGCAGGGCACGCATGCTCAACTGCTGGAGAAGGACGGTTTATACAGACGGCTTTATGAGACTCAAGAGACACAATAACATTTGCAAATAGGCAAAATTTTGTTATAATTAAAAAATTAACTTTCTGCCGCAACCTAAGGGCTAGAAGCGTATATTAACCAGTAGGTTAGAGAACCATGGTTTGCCTTCCGTTAGGCAAACCAAAAAAAGGGGGAGTAGAGACGTGCCATCAGAATTAATCAAGCAGCTTTTGGAAGCAGGGGTGCATTTTGGGCACCAGACTAAGCGCTGGAATCCCAAGATGAAGAAGTTTATTTTCGGTTCAAGAAGCGGTATTTACATTATCGACCTGGAAAAGACCGAGGAGTGCATCAATGCTGCCCGGGATTTCTTGATGGATATAACTTCAAAAGGGGATTTTGTCCTTTTTGTAGGGACCAAAAAGCAGGCTCAGGATGTAATCAAACAGGAGGCCATACGCAGCGGCATGTATTACGTTACTGACCGCTGGCCGGGCGGGATGCTTACCAACTTTGCCACGATCAAAAAGAGCATTAACCGCTTAAAAGACATTGAGAAGATGCGTGTGGACGGGACATTTGAAAAGCTGACCAAGAAAGAAGTGGCGCACCTGGAAAAAGAACTGGTCAAGTTGAATAAGAACTTCTCCGGGATCGTCACTATGGAGCATATGCCCAAGGCAGTCTTTGTCGTAGATACCAAGAAAGAAGCAACCGCGGTGGCTGAGGCGCGCAGGCTGGGAATCCCCATAATCGGGTTGATTGACACTAACTCTAACCCCGACCTGGTAGATTATCCTATCCCCGGCAATGATGACGCTACTAAATCCATCCGTAGCGTAGCCACGATTATCGCTGATACGATTATTGAAGGAAGAAATAAATTTTTATCCTATCTTTCTCAGGACGGGGTTAAGGTAGAAGAAGCAAAGCAGGATATCTCTCTTGAGCTCCTTCCGGAAGAGGATGTCCAGATCAAAGAGATTGAGGAGATTGTCGAGGATAGCCAGCCGCTTACCGAAGAGGCAAAGGCGGCAAAGAAAGCGCGCCTGAAACAAGCAGCGGAAACAAAGCCGAAATTAAGAAAGAAGGGGTAATTTTAAAATGAAGAGTTCAGTGAATACGATTAAGGAGCTAAGGGATATTACCTGCGCCAGTATCGCGCATTGTAAAAAGGCCCTGGAGGATACCAAGGGTGATATAAAACAGGCAGCGATATTATTGCGCAAGCAGGGTTTGGAGATTGCTGCTAAGAAACAGGCCCGCAGCGCCAAAGAGGGCCGCGTGGATGCTTATATCCATCATAGCAATAAGATGGGAGTGCTCCTTGAGGTAAACTGCGAATCGGATTTTGTGGCCAGAAATGAAGAATTTGCCAGGTTTACCAAAGACTTGGCGATGCAGATTGCCGCAACCAGCCCGGCATATATAAAGAAAGAAGATGTCCCGCCGGAACTCCTGCAGCATGAAAAAAGCAAGGAAGATTACTACAAAAACAATTGTCTGCTGGAGCAGGTCTTTGTCAAAGACCCGGGCATGACGATTAAAGATTATCTGGGCAGCGTCGTAGCAAAAATCGGCGAAAATATAGTTATCCGCAGGTTTATCCGCTACAAGATCGGCGAATAAATGGGCCAACCGGTTTATAAAAGAATTGTCCTTAAGCTAAGCGGCGAGGCGCTACAGGGAAAGATGACGCATGGCATTGACCATGATGTCCTGGTTTCCATATCCGGCCAGATCAAGGAGATCAGAAATATGGCCGTAGATGTGGCAGTAGTTTTGGGGGCGGGTAATATCATCCGCGGCAGCGAGAATACCGCTTCGCGTGGTTTGGATATGGACCGTAGCGTCGCCGATTACATGGGGATGCTGGCTACCGTAATTAACGGGCTTTCCCTGCAGGACGCGCTGGAAAAATCAGGGGTGCCGACCAGGGTCATGACTGCCATTGAAATGCAAAGGATAGCCGAGCCTTATATCAGAAGAAGGGCGATCCGCCACCTGGAAAAAGGCAGGGTGGTTATTTTTGTCGCCGGTACCGGCAACCCTTATTTCACTACAGATACAGCCGCGGCGCTGCGCGCCATGGAGATTAACGCGGACGCTATTTTAAAAGCCACTAAGGTGGACGGGGTTTATTCCGCTGACCCCATGAAAGTAAAAGACGCCAGAAAGTTTGACCGGTTGAAATATATTGATGTGCTTAAGAAAGGCTTAAAGGTAATGGACGCGACGGCAATCAGCTTGTGCATGGATAATAAACTACCCATTGTTGTCTTTAATCTTAATCGCCGGGGCAATATCAAGCGCGTAGTTTTGGGTGAAAAGATCGGCACAGTCGTCCAATAATCGAAAGGTGAGTGCTATGACTATCAAGGAAGTATTGCATAATACAGAAGAGAAGATGAAGAAGGCTTTTGAATCAGCCAACCGCGAGTTTCATGAGGTAAGGACCGGCCGCGCCAGCCCGAGCCTTGTGGAAGGCATACATATCGATTATTACGGAACCCCGACTATGTTAAAACAACTGGCGGCAATATCCGCGCCTGACGCGCATTTGATTGTTATCCAGCCATGGGATCCGACAGCGATTGTTGAAATAGAGAAGGCGATTATGAAATCCAATTTAGGGATCAACCCTTCTAACGACGGAAAAATGATCAGGCTTGCTGTTCCGCAGTTATCCAAGGAGAGGCGCCAGGAGATGGCTAAGCTTATCCATAAGATGTCCGAAGACGGCAGGGTTTCCATGCGTACCATAAGAAGAGACGCTAAAGAGGCCGTAGAAAAACTGGAAAAGGATAAGTTTATCTCCGAAGATGATAAGTTCCGTGGTATTGATGAACTGCAGAAAGCGGTGGACAGGTATATCGCCAAGATCGATGAGCTTCTAAAGAGCAAAGAAAAAGAAGTTTTGGAATTTTAAGCTTGGGCCTCTAGCTCATCAGGTAGAGCACCACACTTTTAATGTGGTTGTGCCGCGTTCGAGTCGCGGGAGGCTCATAAAATTTTTGCGAAGCGAAATTTGTATCGCAAGAGTTAAGCGCAAGAGGATAAAAGGGCGGATGGTGAAATTGGCAGACACGATAGCCTTAGGAGCTATTGGGGCAACCCTTGGAGGTTCAAATCCTCTTCCGCCCACAAATAAGATGCCTGTCTTACTATGCAGGGGTGGATAGAAGCTATTAGTAATAATGCGGCGGTAATTCAGCGGTAGAATGCCTGCTTGCCAAGCAGGATGTCACGGGTTCAAGTCCCGTCCGCCGCTTTTACTTGTCTTTAATTTATTATTCGAAAGGAGCAGCAGATGCAGATAATGGATTTTCTTTCTAAGAAAGCGATTATCACCGATATAAAATCCACTAGGAAGGAAGACGTGATAAAAGAGATGGTGGATCTTTTGATCGAATCCGGGGATGTTGAGAAACGCAACCGTAACAAGCTCACCGATTCCCTTATGGCCAGGGAGGCCTTGGGCTCAACCGCAATCGGCCAGGGCATAGCCATACCGCACGCGAAATGCGACTGCGTGGACAAATTAGTCGCGGCCTTCGGCCTTTCCAAGAAAGGCGTGGATTTCGATTCTCTGGACGGGGAACTAGCCTACATCTTTTTCTTGCTTGTGGCCCCGCAGGATTCCGCCGGCCCGCACCTTAAAGCGCTAGCCCGGATATCGCGCCTTTTAAAAGATAAGTATTTCCGTGATACCCTGCGCGCCTGCATCGAGGAAAAATCCGTAATCAAGATCATCACACAGGAAGACGAGAAGAAGATTTAATCCTAGTCCTTTATTAATCATGAAAGCAGTTTCTATTGGTATCCTAAAATGGTTTTATCCGGGCATAGGTATTAAGCGCTGGGTCGGCTTAAGCACTTTTGGCGTCATACTATTGATCTTAGGCACGGCTAATCTGCGCAGCGAAGAATTCTGGCTGATCCAGCTTTTGGATGCCTTGGTTGTAACTTCGGGAATCATAATTTTAATCCTGGGCATCAAACGCATGATGCGTTCTTTCATCGCCGTAGTCGCGCCCTCTTCCAAAGGCGCGGAACTGGTTGATATTTTATACCAGAAAAAACATTTAAGCCGCGGGCCGCGCATTGTCGCTGTAGGAGGCGGGACAGGGTTATCCGTCCTTTTAAGCGGGCTCAAGGTGTATTCTTCCAATATTTCAGCTGTAGTCACAGTGGCTGATGACGGGGGTTCGAGCGGCCGGCTAAGGCAGCAGTTTGATGTCCTGCCTCCCGGAGATATACGAAACTGCCTGGTAGCTTTAGCTGATGCCCCGGTGCTGATGCGTGATCTTTTTCAGTTCCGCTTTGACAAGAATTCTGAATTTTCCGGGCACTCCTTCGGGAATCTTTTCCTTACGGTGATGACCCGCTTAACCGGTGATTTTGAAAAGGCGATCAAGGAGACCAGCAAAGTTTTAGCTTTGCGGGGCCAGGTTATCCCCTCTACTTTGGATAACGTGAAACTTGTAGCGCATTATCGGGATGGCTCAACGGTTGTGGGAGAAAACCTGATTCCCAAGGCGTTAAAACCGATTAGTAAAGTTACGCTTATTCCCGACCAGCCCTTGGCTACGCCGGATGCCTTAAGGGCGGTTAAGGAAGCGCAGATTATTGTTTTAGGCCCGGGTTCTTTATACACGAGCATAATCCCCAACCTGTTGATTAAGGAGATATCCCAGGCGATCGCGGAATCCGGGGCAATTAGAGTTTATGTCTGCAATGTGATGACCCAGCCGGGAGAGACGGATAATTATACCGTCTCCGATCATATAAAGGCCCTGGCCAGTCACAGCTGGCCGCATATCCTGGATTATTGCGTGGTGAATAATGGAGAGGTGCCGCAAGAGGTGTTAGAGCGCTATTCCAAGCAGAATTCGCAGCTTGTAATTAATGACCGCAGGAAGGTTGAGAATATGGGTTACCGGGTAGTGGAGGAGGATTTCGGTATGATCCAGGATGGGGTAATCCGGCATGATCCGGAAAAGTTAGCAAGGATCATCTTAAGTTTTATTGAAGAGATTTAAGCGAGGGTATAAGTTATGGCCTTAATTAAAAAAGAATTTACCGTAAAAAATAAACAGGGTTTACACGCCCGTCCTGCCGCAATATTTGTGCAGGTAGCCAATAAATTTGACTCCCGTATTACCGTGCGCAGGGATGCTGAAGAAGTTAACGGCAAGTCCATAATGGGGATCCTCATGCTCGGCGCCGAGAAGGGAAGCGTTATTGTGATTGAGGCAGACGGCAGGGATGCGGAAATAGCATTGGCGGAATTAGAGAAGATAATCACCACCGAGGAAGAGTTATGATCCAGTTAAAAGGGATTGCCGCTGCAGGCGGGATAAGCATCGGGCCGGCTTATAAGTTGGGCAAGGAGGAGTTTGTTATCCTGCCTGAGACGATTGCCTGGGAGGATATCCCCGCGCAGATCCAGCTTTTTGAGGAAGCGCTGATTAAGACCCGTAGGGAGATTATCGAGCTGCAGAAAAGGATAGCTGGCGAGATGGGCCAGGAAGAGGCGCAGATATTTGACGCGCATCTTTTGGTTTTAGAAGACCGTATGCTTATTGAAGAGGTCATCTCGCGCCTTAAAAAAGAGCAGCTCAATGTCGCTTATATATTTTCCGAGGTATTAAAGAAATATATCAGTGTATTTTCCAAGATTGAGGATGAATACCTCAAGGAGCGCGCCTCCGATATCAATGATGTCGGCAAAAGAATTTTAAGGAACCTTCTGGGTAAAGAAAAGAAGGGTTTAGGAGACATTAAGGATCAGGCGGTTATTGTCGCGCATGACCTTTCTCCGTCGGATACCGCGGCCATGCATAAAAAGAATGTCGCCGCCTTTGTCACCGATATCGGAGGCAAGACTTCCCATACCGCGATCATGGCCAAGTCCCTGGAGATCCCGGCAGTCGTGGGCGTGGAAGGGGCGACTCTTAAAGTAAAAGCGGGCGACATCCTGATTGTTGACGGAAACTTAGGTCTGGTAATTATCGATCCGGATGAAGCGACCCTTAAGCAGTATCGGGAAGAATTAATAAAATTAAAGGGGATCGCCGAGAGGTTCCTTTCGGTCAAAGACCTGCCCGCGGTTACCAAGGACGGGCGCATGATTGAGATAAGCGCGAATATCGAGTTTCCCGATGAAGTGCCGTCGGCTAAGCTGCATGGCTGCCTGGGTATCGGGCTTTACCGCACAGAATTCTTTTATATGAACCGCAAGGATTCTCCTACCGAGGAGGAGCATTACCAGGCTTATAAGTATGTTGCCGAGGAAATGAACCCGCACCCGGTGGTTATCCGCACCCTGGATTTAGGCGGGGATAAATTTTTATCGCAGTTTAATATCCCGCGCGAAATGCAGCCGTTCTTAGGCTGGAGGGCAATCCGTTTTTGCCTGGCCCGGCCGGATATATTCAAGCTGCAGCTGCGCGCGATTTTGCGCGCCTCGGTGCACGGTAACCTGAAATTGATGTATCCAATGATCTCCGGGGTGGAGGAATTGCGGCAGGCTAATGCGTTCCTTCAGGAAGCAAAGGAGGAGCTCAGGGGAAAGGGACTGGAATTTAACGATAAGATCTCGGTGGGGGTAATGATTGAAGTCCCTTCGGCGGCGATGACCGCGGATATATTAGCCAGGGAGGTGGGTTTCTTCAGTATCGGCACAAATGATTTAATCCAGTATTCTTTGGCGGTTGACCGTGGGAATGAGAAAGTAGCTTATCTTTATGAACCGGCGCATCCGGCGGTATTAAGATTGATCAGGAATGTTATTGACGCGGCGCACCAGGCCAATATCAAGGTGGCTATGTGTGGGGAGATGGCCGGTGAGCCGTCACTGGCGCTTATTCTTCTGGGATTGGGCTTGGATGAGTTTAGCATGCCTCCGCAGATGATCCCGGAGTTAAAATTTATAATCCGCGCCATTGGGTTTAAAGCTGCACAAGAGATTGCCGGTGAAGCGATGAAATTTCCAACCGGTACAGAGGTAGAAGAATTCGCTCAAAATAGGTTAGCGGAGATCCTAAAATAATGAAAGCCTTGATTCTGGCTGCGGGGTACGCTACCCGGCTTTACCCTTTGACCAAAGAGTATCCAAAGCCGCTGCTTGCAGTTAAGGGCAGGCCGATTATAGATTTTATAGTTGATAAATTAAATAACATCCCTGTTATCGATGAGATTTATGTTGTTACCAACAGCAAATTCATCCGGGTTTTCCGCCCGTGGGCTAAGGCGCGGAAATCGCCCAAGAAAATTACCCTGATAGATGATCTGACTAAAAATAACCGGGACAGGTTAGGGGCTATCGGGGATATAGATTTTGTCGTTAAGAGGAAGGGTGTCAAAGAAGATCTTTTGGTCATCGGCGGGGATAATCTGTTCAGCGGAAAATTAAAAGGTTTCCTGGATTTTTTCCGCGCTCACCGGGATGCGCCCTGCATAGGTTTATACAGGCTAAGGAACAGGAAGGATGCCGTGCGTTACGGGGTGGCTAAGCTGAACAGACGTAAAGCGATAATCAGCTTTATTGAGAAACCTAAGAAGCCGGAGTCGAATCTGGTGGCCATGTGTTTATACTATATGCCTAAAGATTCCCTGGGTTCGATCAAGCAATATTTGCGGGATAATAAGAAGCAGGCTGATACTACCGGTGGTTATATCGCCTGGCTTAAAAACAGGGTGGATATCTACGGGTATGTATTCAAAGGTTCCTGGTTTGATATCGGTGATTACAAGTATTTAAACGCGGCAAAGGAGAAATTTATCTAATAACTAAAACACCCCGCCACGAGGCGGCATTGGCCCAATTCCTATAAGGGCCAGGTGCCTAATCAAGGCGCAGTGTGCCCTTGTGGGCAAGGAGGAGTTATGGCGGTGCGTAAGCATTATTTTACTTCCGAGTCGGTAACTGAGGGCCATCCGGATAAGCTATGCGACCAGATTTCAGACGGGGTGCTGGATGCCTGTTTAGAAAATGATATTTATTCCCGCGTAGCCTGCGAGACTTATGTCACTATGGGGCTTTTGATTGTAGGCGGTGAGATAACTACCCGTAAATTTGTTCACGTGCATGAAATAAGCAGGAAGATAATCGAAGAGATCGGGTATGACCATCCTAAATACGGTTTTGATTTCCATACCTGCGCCATACTTAACGCTATCCACGCTCAATCGCCGGATATATCGCAGGGAGTTGATGCGGGAGGAGCGGGGGATCAGGGCTTGATGTTTGGTTATGCCTGTCGCGAGACAAAGGAATTAATGCCTCTTGCTATCATGCTTGCTCATAAGCTTGCCATGCGCCTGACGGCAGTGCGCAAGGATAAGATTTTAAAATACCTCGGCCCTGACGGAAAAACTCAGGTGACTGTCGAATACGATAACGGAAAACCCGTGCGCGTGGATTCCGTGGTTTTGGCCTCTCAGCATACTGAGGATATCCTGGATAAAAGCGGAAAGCGCATCACTGAGAAAGCGCGCCAGGAGATTATCGCTGCTGTTGCCGGCCCGGTGCTTAAAGGCTGGGTGGATAAGAATACCAAATATTTCGTTAACCAGACGGGGAAATTTGTTATCGGCGGGCCGCAGTCGGATACGGGTATGACCGGAAGAAAAATAATCGTGGATACTTATGGCGGAACAGTTGCCCATGGCGGCGGCGCATTTTCAGGCAAAGATCCTACTAAGGTTGACCGCTCAGCTGCCTATATGTGCCGTTATATCGCCAAAAATATTGTGGCCGCGGGCCTGGCGGAAAAATGCCTTATTCAGTTAGCTTATGTTATCGGCCGGGCAGACCCTTTATCGGTTATGATAAAGACCGAAGGGACTTCGGTAGTCTCAGAGGAGGCCCTGGTGAAATTAGTGCGGCAGAATTTCCAGCTTACGCCTAAAGGAATTATTGAGTCATTGAATTTGCGCCGTCCCATATATAGAAAAACTGCCAGCTACGGACATTTTGGAAGGACGGAACCGGAGTTTACTTGGGAAAGCACAGCAAAGGCTGCGGTTTTGAAAAAAGCAGCTGCGAAATTATAATATTAATGTAGGGAACAGGCATGAATGTAGTGAACAGGCATGCCTGTTCACTACAGACAATCCAAGGAGAATTTATGAATTACGATATTAAAGATATAGAGTTAGCCAAAAAGGGCAGCTTAAGGATTGAATGGGCGGCTAAAAATATGCCTGTGCTTAATCTGATCAAACAGAAATTTGCCAAAGAAAAACCTTTAAAAGGTTTAAAGGTTGCCTGTTGTCTGCATGTTACTACCGAGACTGCGGTGCTGGCCGATGTTTTGAAATCAGGGGGCGCGGATGTGTATATTTGCGCGTCCAATCCGCTTTCCACCCAGGATGATGTTGCGGCTGCTTTAGTGAAAGATTTAAAAGTGGGTGTTTTTGCCATTAAGGGTGAAGATACCAGGACTTATTACGCGCATATAAAATCCGCGCTGGCAGTCAAGCCGGATATTACTATGGATGACGGCGCAGACCTGGTAAGCACGATTCATCAGCGCCCGCCAGGCGCTCATGCCAACATTATCGGCGGCACTGAAGAGACCACGACCGGGGTAATCCGCCTGCGCGCTTTGGCTTTGGAAGGCAAGCTGCGATATCCTATCATCGCGGTTAATGACGCTTTAACCAAGCATCTTTTTGACAACCGTTACGGCACAGGCCAGTCAACCCTTGACGGGATTATCCGCTCCACCAACAAATTGATCGCCGGAGCGAATTTTGTGGTGAGTGGTTATGGCTGGTGCGGCAAAGGTGTTGCCATGCGCGCAAAAGGCATGGGCGCAAAGGTGATTGTTGTGGAGGTTGACCCTTTGCGGGCCCTTGAGGCAACTATGGACGGATTTTATGTTTCCCCCATAAAAGATGCGGCTTCGATCGGTGATATCTTTGTTACGGTTACCGGGGATATCAATGTTATCCGTAAAGAGCATTTTCAAGTTATGAAGGATGGAGCGATTGTGGCTAACTCCGGGCATTTTAATGTTGAGATTGATATCCCGGGTTTAGCAAAAATAGCCAAATCTAAAAGAGCCACCCGGGATTTTGTGGATGAATATACCCTAAAGAACGGCCGCAAAATTTATATCTTAGGGGAAGGCCGTTTAATTAACCTGGCCGCAGCCGAAGGCCATCCTGCCAGCGTTATGGATATGTCTTTTGCCAACCAGGCGTTTTCCGCCGAATATATGGCTAAGCATTACCGCAGGCTAAAAAAACAGGTTTATACGGTTCCGGAAGATATTGACAAAAATATCGCCAGGCTTAAACTTAAGTCCATGGGGATTAAGATAGATGTGCTTACCGCGGAACAAAAAAAATATCTGGCTAGCTGGGAGATGGGCACGTGATCAAGAAAATAGCAGTCCTCACTGCCGGAGGTGATGCGCCGGGTATGAATCCGGCAATCCGCTCGGTGGTGCGCTACGGGATCAATCAGGGGTTGGAGGTTATGGGTGTATTCCGCGGCTGGTGGGGGTTGATCAACGAGGAGCTGAAAGCTTTAGACCCGCGCTCTGTTTCGGGGATTATTAACCAGGGTGGGACCATTTTAAAGACTGCGCGCTGCGCAGAGTTTAGAACTGAAGAGGGCCAGAATCGGGCGTATGAGACTGTCAAAAAATATAATATTGATGGCCTAGTAGTTATCGGCGGTAATGGTTCTTTTGCCGCGGCCCATGCTTTTTATAAGAAATATAAGGTGTCGACTGTAGGCATAGCTGCTTCCATTGATAATGATGTTAACGGTATTGATTATACTATTGGTACGGATACGGCGGTCAATACCGCCCTTGATGCCATTGATAAGATCCGTGATACCGCAACCAGCATGGAGCGTATTTTTGTGGTTGAGGTAATGGGCAGGGAGTCCGGATTTATTGCTTTGACTGTCGCGCTTGCCGGAGGATGCGAGGATGTGCTTATCCCGGAGAAAGAGATAAATATTGAAGCGGTCTGCCACGATATAGTGCATGGCAATCTGATCGGTAAAATGAGCTGGATCATCGTGGTTGCCGAAGGCGCGGGTAAAGCAGCGGATATTGCCGAAAAGATCACCGAGATGACGGGGCTGGAAACCCGGGCAGTGGTTTTAGGCCATGTGCAGAGAGGTGGCAGGCCGACTGCTGTCAGCCGGGACATAGCTTTAAACCTGGGTAAGGTGGCGGTTGACTGTTTGATTGCCGGTAAAACCAATATTGCCGTGGGTTTAGCCGGGGGAAAGATCGTAGAGGTTGATTTCGAGACGGCTATAAGAAAAAAAGAACTGAAGATCGATAATTTCTATAAACTGATTAAAACCCTGACTTAGGGATGGTTGAAAGGAGAAGTTAGCTGCTATGGGAAGGAGAGCTTTAAGTATCGATAAGCTGGTGATGGATTTAATTTTAACGGATGATGCGCCGGCAAAAAAGAAATTAGCCGGCAAGATTTGGAGTATTGCTTATAAAAAAGGGATTTATCCATCCAGTATCCATGATTATTATATGGCTCGCGGACGTAATGAATTCAGCGGTTCTACTGTCCCGGCGATAAATTTACGCAGCCTGACTTATGATCTGGCCAGGGCTATCTTCAGGGTGGGCAAGAAGAATAATACCAAGGCGTTTATTTTTGAGATCGCTAAGTCCGAGATGGGCTATACCGCCCAAACTCCGGTAGAATACTCCGCGGTAATTTTGGCTGCTGCGATCAAAGAGAATTACAGCGGCCCGGTATTTATCCAGGGGGATCATTTCCAGGCGAACCTTAAGAAATATCAGGAAAGCGCGGATAAAGAGATTGAAGGGCTCCAGGTTTTAATTACCGAGGCAGTGGGAGCGGGTTTTTACAATATAGATATTGACTCTTCAACCTTGGTGGATTTAAGCAAGCCCAAGGTAAAAGATCAGCAATACTCAAATTATGAAGTATGCGCGAAGCTGACGCAGTTTATCCGCCGTATTCAGCCAAGGGGTATAACCGTTTCGGTGGGTGGGGAGATCGGCGAGGTTGGGCATCAGAATTCCACCCCTGAAGACCTGCGCGCGTTTATGGAAGGTTTTAAACAGCGCCTGCGCAAAGGCCTAACTGGTATCAGCAAGATCTCCATCCAGACCGGGACTTCGCACGGCGGAGTGGTTTTACCGGATGGTTCTATCGCCCAGGTAAAGCTTGATTTTGAAACCTTAAAGAATTTAGGGGAGCTTGCCCGCAAAGAGTTCGGCCTGGGCGGAACAGTGC
>JBAZQO010000017.1:0-25143 GCA_041645145.1 Candidatus Omnitrophota bacterium | reverse complement strand
TGCCTACACCACAAACGCAGCCCGCCCAAGCGGGCGGTGTATCAAGAAAGACTATACCGCCAACTCAACCTGAAATGCTGTAAAAAAGAACGGTTTAGACAACTTGTAGAGAATAAACCAAGGGTCATCCGAAGGTACGGATGTAGACTTTTTTGGGCAAATTTTTATAAGTTTTTGATTCTTTTGACATTGCGATTTTCTTTCCGTTTCTGAAAACAAAAAATTAAAGGGGGCAAAAAGAGAAAAAGAAATTCTTTTTTGGGGCAAACGACCACCAAGGCATGAGGCGATTTTGATGTTTTTGCGTCTTGCCTTTGGCAAGCCGCTGCATCAGCTCCCTATCTGCTGCTAAAAAGCAGCCGACAAGGAAAATCCCCCACCCACCCGAAATAGGCTTTGCCTATTTCCCCCTTAAAAATATCTTCTTGACAATAAGTGTAAAGTAATGTAAAGTAAGGGTGCTATGGATGATCACGAGAGAGAAGATATTCAAAAGTACTTAAAGGCAGAGATACATGGTTGCTATAATTGTCAACCATGGGAGAGTGGTGAGCCTGTTTGGATTGAGCCAAAATCAGATCTATATGACTTGTTACAATATTATGAAGTTGAAGATAAAGATATGGATGATGCTTTGTCTGGATTTTGTTGCCCCAGATGTGGCACTCCATTAGAATCTCCCCATGATGAAGTTTCAGTTAAAACCGAATATGATCATAAAGTTGCGAAGATATTTAAGGAATTAGACCACGATGCAATTAAGAAAAAGCTAGTAGATTTTAATAATTTTATTACCAATTTTCCCTATTTAGCAATTTCACATCCTGTCGGTAAAGAAATTTTCAATTGTATTACTAAAGCGCCCACTTATAATATGACTGAAGAAATATGGTATCGAGCACGGTTATTAAATGATGAAAGTCGCATTTTTAATTCTGATGAGATGAAGACTCCTGATCCCAGTAAGATCTATGTAAAAGAAGGACGATATAATCATACAGGACAAAGTTTTTTATATCTTGCCAGTGATCAAAAAACCTCTTTTTTAGAGATTAAAAAGAATAAAGAAAATACATGTGTGATACAGGAATTTATCATTCGGGACCTAAAGAATATTTTAGACTTACGCTTTGATTATAGTGATATCCCAATAGATGTGGATATTATTTATCTTGCCTTAATTTATAATGGGTATCTTAATAAAATTGCTGATAATAAAAGTTCGTGGAAACCAGAATATTTTATACCTCGTTTTCTTGCTGACGCGGCTCGTAAGTATGGATATAGTGCTATACTCTACACTAGTGCAGTTTCGTTTGGGTTCAACTTAACAATATTTAATGAGAAGTCAGCTACTATAATTCCTAAGGATGACCCATATTTATATGAGGAAGAAAAGCACCCTCTTGAGATTCTAAAAAGAAAAAGAAACAAAGCAGCAGGTAATTAAGTGAGAAACCCAAAGAGTAAACGATATAGTCTAAGTGAAGCCGCAAAGAAATTAGGTCTTACCAGACAAGGCCTCTATTATTGGATTAAAAAGGGATGGGTTAAGCCAAAAAGAGACTATCGTGATTACCCTGTTTTTACTGATGAGGACATACAAAAAATTAAAGAGTGGCAGAACGTTTTAAAAGAGGCGTAATAGCAAGTGAGAAAAACCTGCACCGATATTAAAACAATATTTTTAGCGCTAAAGCAAAGCTTGGAAGAGCATGCACATACACTTCGGTATGGAAAACTTTTTTTGCCACAAGGTCTAAAAAGAAAGAAGTTCACAAAAGAGGCATTCCCCAAGGTTATAAATACCTTTTCTTCAAAGTTAAAACTCGAGGTTGAATCTGAGGTGTCTAATCCAATGCCTGATGGCTATAATTTGAATCCACAAAAGGTTGATTATGTATTTACTGATGATAATCATAATTCCATCTTTTTTGAGTTAGAGTCGTTAGACAGATCTCAGATATATCTCTTCAGAGATTACAACGGGATAGATGAAGATTGGGATGATAATAAATTGAGGTATTATAAGGGCACGATAGAAAGCAGAATTGAGAAGAATTTGCCTTTGCCAAGGTACTATATTTCATTTTTAGTTTTACCCGATCAGGCCGTAGAAAGCTATACAATCTGGGATTGCGATAAACACTATAACTTTTTGCATAATTCACTAAAGCAGGTTATTTTTCAGAATCCTTATAGATTTTATAATGGAGTTATAAAATCCTCGGCAAGATTATGGCTTAATGGAAATCTTAATTATTTAAAAAAGTCACTTAAAGAATTTCAATCAAGGTGTGAACTAGTGATTATTACGTGTACAATTGACAAGCTTATTCTATCACGAGGCAAGGATGGCTTCGATCCAGATAGAGAGCTGATTAAAACTATTAATTGGAAATAGATGAAAACAGCACTATATTTACGGGTTAGCACAGAAGATCAAGCTAAAGAAGGGTATTCTCTTGAAGTTCAGAGGGAATATCTCGAGTCTTTTGCGAATCGTGAAGGGTTTGAGGTATTCAAGATTTACTCTGATGACGGCATAAGTGCGTATTCGACTCGGCGGCCTGCTCTGCAACAGTTACTTGCTGATGCAAAGGCAAAGAGATTTGAGCTTGTGCTGGCCTATAAAATAGACCGTTTTAGCCGCAACCTTAAAGATTTGCTTATGCTAGTAGATGAGTTATTTTCTTATGGCGCTGGTTTTAAATCTGCTACTGAACCTTTTGATACTACAACATCAGCAGGAAAGTTGATGTTTCAACAGCTTGGTTCGTTTGCTGAGTTTGAAAGTAACAGAATTGCAGAGCGTGTATTTCCTGGAATGGTGAAGGGAGTGCAAAAAGGAAACTGGCAGGGGGCAAGATTTGCGCCGTTTGGATATACCTACAACAAGGAAAAGAAATTATTAGAAGTTGAGGAGAGGGAAGCCAATATCGTTAAGCTAATTTACACGATGTATCTTTCCGGCAAAAGTACGCATGACATAGCGGCATATCTAGACAAAAAAGGATATAAGACAAGGACAGGTAAGCAATTTTATAACAAGTTTATTTGTGACATACTTAAAAACCAGATATATACTGGTAAAATTGTATGGAATAAAAAACATTACGACAAAAACCAGAAGACAAAAAAGCTTTACAAGTATATTAAAAACGATCCTTCAAAAATTATTATTGCACAAGGGAGGCACCTGCCGATTATAGATGAAGAAGATTTTGTTCAAGTACAGCAAAAATTAGCAGAAAAGAAAAAAACATGGCGACCTAGAGTGAAAAATAAAGAGTATCTGCTAACAGGCTTGCTTACTTGCTCTAAGTGTAACCATAAATACAATGGGGTATCAACAATTTCAAATCATCGCACAAACATAAAGAAACGTTGGTATCGTTGTTCTGGCCCTTATACCAATCATATTAGGTGTACGAATAGATCGGTGAAGGCAGAAGATATTGAGCCGGAAGTTACAAAGGTAGTTGCGCAATTAGTCCAAAATGAGCGCTTAAAACAGTGCCGATGGACGACAGGGACTTCGCAAAAAGGCGCAAATTTTCCTGTTTTTGCAGAAAACACAAAAACAGACCTCTCTGAGGTCAAGGATAAGCTCAAAATTAACCAGCAAAAGCAGTCCAAATTGACGGACGCTTATCTTGAAAATTTGCTTGGTGAAGATGTGTATCGTGATAAAATAACAGACCTTAGAAAAGAAGAAGATGAGTTGAAGAAACTCCTTGCAGGATATGAGCTTAGAGAGATAGAAAGAGAGCGGTCGGAGGGGTATATCAACAGGGTGAAAGACTTTCTTGATGGGTATGATGATAGCAAAGAAAAAATAGATTTTGCTACCAAGAAAGAGATGTGCGGGCTGCTTTTTAAAAACATCAAAATCGCCTCATGCCTTGGTGGTCGTTTGCCCCAAAAAAGAATTTCTTTTTCCCTTTTTGCCCCCTTTAGTTTTTTGTTTTCAGAAACGGAAAGAAAATCGCAATGTCAAAAGAATCAAAAACTTATAAAAATTTGCCCAAAAAAATCTACATCCGTACCTTCGGATGTCAAATGAACGTCCGTGACTCGGAGGTGATCTGCGGATTGCTGAAGAAGGCGGGATATACGGTCTGCGCTGATGAAAAAGCGGCAGATGTGATTATATTCAATACCTGTTCAGTGCGCCAGCATGCCGAAGACAGGGTGTGGAGTCAGATAGGCAGTTTTAAGAAGCCGGGGACGGTTCTCGTAGAGAACCGTCCCCTTATTGGCATTGTCGGCTGCATGGCAAAGAATTACGCGGAGAAGATATTTGAGCGCTCGCCGGATGTGGATTTTGTGGTTGGGCCGCAGGATATAGATAAGATACCGGGGATCCTCTCCAAGTTAGTTCAAAAAAAGGGACAGTCCCCATTCGGGGACAGTCCCTTTTTTCAGCGCAAAATATGGGAGGTAGATGGTAGTATCCGGCCGGATGATATTTATCATAACAGCTTCTATCAGGATAAGGAGCACGCTTACTTGGTTATTTCTGAAGGCTGCTCAAATTTTTGTTCTTATTGTATTGTGCCTTATGTGCGCGGCCCGCTGCGCCACCGGGAATGTAAGAATATTTTAAAGGAAGCCGGGGATGCCGTAGCAGGCGGACTGACTAAGATTACGTTGTTAGGACAGAATGTAAACGCCTATAAAGACGGCAATATCAATTTTACCTCGCTCTTGCAGCGTCTGGATGAAATTGACGGCTTAGAACAGCTGAGTTTTTTTACCTCGCATCCGAAGGACGCTAACCTTGATTTCTTTAAGGCCATAAGGGATTCTCAGAAGCTGGTAAAATCCCTGCATTTACCGCTGCAGTCTGGTTCGGACAGGATACTCAAGATGATGAACCGGGGGTATTTGGCAAAAGAATACTTGGTTTTAATAGATTCTTATCGTAAAATTGTTAAGGGTGGGTTATTAACCAGCGATATCATTGTGGGTTTTCCAAGCGAAACCGTTGATGATTTCAAGCAGACCTGTGGCCTGGTAGAAAAAGCGGAATTTAATACTGCCTACATTTTTAAATATTCACCGCGGCCTCATACGGAAGCGGCAAAAATGGCTGATGATGTAGAGAGGCAGGAGAAAGAGAAACGGCACAGCAAGATTCTGGAGCTGCAAAGGGGAATTTCCAATAAAAAGAATGCGAAGCAAAAATAGGTATAGAAAAATTATCCGGTTTTGTGTTATTGCCGGATTTTTATCTTTTCCGGCTTTTTGCTGGCCGGCTGACATAGACAGATTAAAAGCTGATTTTTTACAGGGAAATTACCGCAGGGTTATTTTTGAAGGGCGCTCCCTGCTTGACAGGATCAATATCCGCGCTTCGGATGAACTAAACTACATCCTAGGCTTAAGTTATCTCAAAGAAAATAATCTGGGGCAGGCACAAGAATCATTTAAACGCGCCTTAAAAAACCCTTCCGGCAAATTCAGGGCCCAGGCGACCCTGGGTTTAGCTGATACTTATTTGATCGCAGGGCAATATCAGGAGGCAGAGGATATTTATAATAAACTGTTTAATGAGGAGCCTAATACCGGCTTAAAGGCAGCCCTGTTGTACAGGCTCAGCCAGTCCGGGTTTAAAAAAGGCGATAACCGTCAGGGCAATGAATACCTGTTTAAGCTGAAAAAAGATTTTCCCTTAAGCCCCGAACTAAAATTAACCAGCGGTATACCGCGTATTGAAGCTTCTCTAAAGGATGCCGGTGAATATTGCGTGCAGGTGGGGTTTTTTTCCAATACTGTAAATGCCGATAGTCTTAAAGAAAGGCTGCGCGCTTTGAGTTTTCCCGCTTATGTTGAGGCTGCGGCCGGCGGTTATCGCGTAAGAGTAGGCAGGTTTAAGGGCCGGGATGAAGCGGTTGATTTAGAGAGCAAGCTTTCCAAAAAAGGTTTCCCAACCAAGCTCTGCCCCTGATATTTTATGCTGAATAAAAAGATAATTTTTCTCGTCGGGCCTACCGGTATCGGTAAATCCGCGGCAGCAGTCAGTTTAGCCAAAAAGATAAAAGCCGAGATCATATCCTGTGACTCTATGCAGGTGTATCAGGGTATGGATATTATTACCTCTAAAGCAAGCGCAGCCCAGAGGCAGGCAATTAAGCATCATCTGCTTAGCGTACTTAAGCCGGCTCAGGAATATAATGTAGCCAGATACCGTAAGGACGCATTGGCGATCTGCGATAAACTGTTTAAAAAAGGCAGCGTCCCTTTGTTTGTAGGAGGGGCAGGGCTTTATTATTCCATAATTATTGACGGGCTATTTTCATCTGTTCCGGAGGATAAGAAAATCCGCGCCGGGCTTTATAAACAGGCAAAACTTAAGGGGAGCGGGTATCTTTATAATAAATTGAGCAAAGTTGATCCCGCGGCAGCCGGGAAGATCCATCCAAATGACGCAAGAAGGATAATCCGCGCCCTGGCAGTTTTCATGTTAACAGGCAGGCAGATCTCATCTTTGCAGCAGACAAGAAAAGGCCTTGGGCCTGAATATAAGGTAGAGATATTCGGTTTAAACACAAACAGGCAGGCGCTTTATAAGAAAATCGACGCCAGGGTAGAAAGGATGTTTGTTTCAGGATTAATTGATGAGGTTAAACGGCTGCTTAAAGGTAAATTAAGCAAAACCGCTTCCTGCGCCATTGGTATAATCCGGTTAAAGGATTATTTTAACGGTAAGTATTCTTTAGAACGGGCCAAGTGCCTCATACAGCAAGACAGCCGGCGCTATGCCAAGAGGCAGCTTACCTGGTTCAGGAAGGATGAGCGCATAAAGTGGATTAATATTAAGGATAAAGAAACACCTCAAGGAATTGCCAAGCGCATATGGAAAAGGCTCTCCTAGTCAGCGTCCAGATAAAAACAGATAAACATCATTGGCGTATCGAAGACATCTCTTCGGAGCTGGAGGAATTAGCATGTTCATCCGGAGCCCAGGTCGTTGAAAACATAATTTGTATTTGCGACCGGGCTACGGCCAATTATCTTATTGGCAGGGGTAAAGTTGAGGAGATCAGCCTTATTGCCCATGAGGAGAATATTGATACAGTAATTTTTAGCCATGATTTATCCGGGACGCAGCAGCGCAACCTGGAAGAAGCGATCGGTAAGAAGACAGTCGATCGCACCCAGTTGATTTTAGATATTTTCAGCCGCCGGGCCAGGAGCCCGGAGGGAAAGATGCAGGTGGAGTTAGCCCAACTGCAGTATCTATTGCCCCGTTTAATAGGCAAAGGGATCGTGCTTTCCCGTTTAGGAGGTGGCATTGGTACGCGCGGGCCTGGTGAGCAGAAGCTGGAGGTTGACCGCCGGCAGATCAGGAAAAGAATTGATAAGCTCAAGGATGACCTAAAGGCATTCCGGTCGCACCGTCTGACTACGCACAAAAGAAGAAAAGATAATAATATGCCTCTAGTGGCTTTGGTGGGCTATACCAGCGCGGGCAAATCTACCTTACTTAACTTCCTGACCGGTTCCAGTCAAATCACCTCGGGAAAACTTTTCACTACCCTGGACCCGCTCTCAAAGAGCCTGCAGTTGCCCGGTGGCCAAATTATAATTGTTTCTGACACGGTGGGTTTTCTGCATGAGCTTCCGCACCATTTAATCGAGGCATTCAAGGCAACTCTGGAAGAACTTAAGGATGCGGATCTGCTGGTGCATGTTTTAGATGTGTATGACCAGCGCCTCTACCAGCATAACCAGGCAGTGCAGAGCGTGCTGGAGGAGCTGGATTGCCGGGATAAGCCCATGGTAGTCGCCTTAAATAAAATTGACCTGGTAGAGGACCGCAGTTGGTTTGAGGTATTAAAGAAGGAGTTTAATCAAGCGGTGTTGATTTCAGCTAAGGGCGGCGAGAACATGGATATACTGATCAGCAGGATAGAAGAGCATTTCCTGACTCTCATGCTTAATTTAAAGATACTAATCCCGCATACCCGCATGGAGCTGGTGGATCTCTTCTACCGGCAGGCAAAGGTAAATAAGATTGATTATCTGCAAGAGGGCATCAGGATCGACTTGAGCATCTCCCGGCAGCTTTATTCCTCGCTTGGCTCGGATAAGGATATAAAGGTTATTAATTAGCACTCTAAGGATTTAAGTGCTAATTTTATTGACAAAGTAACAAACTGTGTTAAAATTACGCTTTAGAATTTAAAAGCCGGAAGTGTGCATACGGAGAGTAAATGGTGCGCAATAGCGACTACAGTTCCCGCAGGAAGTCAGTCTTGAGTTCGGCGATAAACCGTTATATCAAGCATGCTCTTCCCGTGGCCAGCGATGATATCGCCAGAGAGTTTGACCTATGCTCGGCAACCATAAGGAATATATTCTCTGAGCTCGAGGAATCAGGATACCTGAAGCATCCTTATACCTCAGGCGGCAGGATTCCCACGACCAAGGGGTACCGTTATTATGTTGACTTCCTTATCCAGCAGATGGAGCTTATGGATGAAGAAAAACAGCGTATCGTAAAGGATTGCAAAAGAAAGATGCGCAGGCTTGACGATGCCCTGGAAAATACCTCTGAGGTTATCTCCGAGATTACGCATTACGCGGGTATTGTCTCCTTCCTGGAGTGGCAGGATAAAATCTTTTATAAAGGGATCGGCCGCATACTGGATCAGCCGGAATTCAGGGACGCGGATAAAATACGCATCCTGGTTAAGTTGATGGAGGATAAGAACCGGCTGCCGGATATTATTAACCGGGATTTTACCGGCAAAGTGAAGGTTTATATCGGGGAGGAATTAGGTTTTCCGGAAATGGAAAACTGCTCTTTGATAGTTTCTACCTATAAACTAAAAAGCCAGCCCTCCGGCAGGCTGGCAGTATTGGGGCCGATGCGTATGCAGTATAATCATATTATCCCGGTTTTAGAGTATATCTCTGAAGTTTTAACCGATGTTTTAAGCGCAATTTAAAGATGGATGAGCTAAAGAAAAACCACAAAGAGGAAGAAACAATCACGCTTAAAGAATCCGAATACCTCCAGCTTAAAGATGGGGCGGATAAATGTAAAGAATACCAGGATAAGCTGGTGCGCGTCCAGGCGGATTTTGAGAATTTGCGTAAACGCCTTGAAAGGGACAAGCAGGATTTTCTTAAATATGCCAATGAAGAGATAATCTTAGAGCTGTTGAATATTCTGGATGATCTGGAGCGCACTATTAACTTAGCTGAGAACAAGCATGAAGATATGAACGCTTTCTTAAAGGGTGTTGAGATGATCCTGGCGCATCTCTATGATATGCTTAAGGAACATGGGGTTAAACCAATTGAGGCGGAAGGTCAGATTTTTAACCCGCATTATCATGAGGCACTGATACAGATTGAAAACAAAGATTTACCGGAACACACGATAGTGGAGGTTTTACAAAAGGGATACTTAATGCATGAGCGGGTAATCCGGACTGCTAAGGTTAAGGTTTCTAAAAAACAATAGGTGAGAAACACCCCGCGCTTAGGTGCACCTGGCGCT
This sequence comes from Candidatus Omnitrophota bacterium, assembly GCA_041645145.1. Lineage (GTDB taxonomy): Bacteria > Omnitrophota > Gorgyraeia > Gygaellales > Profunditerraquicolaceae > UBA6249. The sequence goes on along the minus strand of JBAZQO010000017.1, from coordinate 15,626 downwards.
TATTGGAATTGCGCCAGTGTTCCCTTGTGGGAAGATTTCGCTAAATAAAAACTTAAGGCAGCAACACCCCGCGCTTATAAGGAATTGCGCGGGTGTTGTGCTTGTGCACAAGGAGGTTAATATGGCAAAGGTAATTGGTATTGATCTGGGGACATCTAATTCAGCAGCAGCAGTTATGGAAGGCGGCAGGCCGGTGATTATCCCATCCGCGGAAGGCGCGGGAGTTGCCTCGGGCAAGGCATTTCCTTCTTATGTGGCATTTACTAAGGATGGCCAGCGCTTAGTCGGTGAGCCGGCAAGACGCCAGGCAGCGATCAATGCTGAAGGGACTGTCCAGGCAGCTAAGCGCAAGATGGGCACAGACTTTAAATTCAATGTCTATGGCAAGGATTATACTCCACAGCAAATTTCCGCGTTTATATTGCAGAAGATAAAGCAGGATGCCGAAGCCTATCTGGGGGATAAGGTTGAAGAAGTGGTGATTACCTGTCCTGCGTATTTTAATGATAACCAGCGTCAAGCGACTAAAGACGCGGGTGAAATCGCGGGGCTTAAGGTTTTGCGTATCATCAATGAGCCTACAGCTGCTTGCCTTGCTTATGGTTTGGAGAAAGCCGATAAAGAGCAGAAGATCCTGGTTTTTGATCTAGGCGGCGGCACTCTTGATGTAACAATCATGGAAATGGCTCAGGGCGTATTCCATGTGCAGGCAACAAGCGGCGATACGCAACTTGGCGGGACAGATATGGATAAGCTTATTTTGGATTATATCGTCGGACAGTTTAAGCGCGAAACCGGCATTGATTTAATGCATGATAAAATGGCTGCGCAGAGGGTCCGTGAAGCGGCTGAAAAAGCAAAGATTGAATTATCCTCTACCGTCAGCACGGATATTAATTTGCCTTTTATTACCGCTGATACCTCAGGCCCTAAGCATTTAACCATGTCTATCACCCGCGCGAAGATAGAAGATCTGGTGGGGCCGATTATTGACAGATGCCGCCATCCCATGGAGCAGGCATTGAGCGATGCTAAACTAACCGCGAAAGAAGTTGATCGTATTATCATGGTCGGCGGGCCTACGCGCATGCCTATAGTGCAAAAATTCCTCGAAGATTACGTAGGCAAGAAAATCGAACGCGGGGTTGATCCGATGGAATGCGTTGCTTTAGGCGCGGCAATCCAAGCGGCGATCATCACCGGGGAAGTCAAAGACGTCCTTCTCCTGGATGTTACGCCGCTTTCTTTAGGCATTGAAACATTAGGCGGGGTAAATACAAAGCTAATCGAGAGAAATGCTTCTGTGCCGACGCAAAAAAGCCAGATTTTTTCAACCGCGGCGGATAACCAGACCGCGGTTACAATCCGCGTATTGCAGGGTGAGCGCCAGATGGCCGATGATAACGTGGAATTAGGGAGATTTGATCTGGTGGGAATTCCGGCAGCTCCGCGCGGCCTGCCGCAGATTGAAGTAAAGTTTGATATTGATCGCGATGGTATTGTGCATGTTTCAGCAAAAGACCTGGGTACCGGCAAAGAGCAGTCAATCAAAATTACCGCGCCTAAAAAGCTCTCTAAAGAAGAAATTGATAGGATGGTTAAAGACGCGGAGAGATTCGCTGCCGATGATGCCAAGAAAAAAGATGAGATAGAGGCAATCAACCAGGCGGATAACTTAGTCTATGCCACTGAGAAGTCGCTTAAAGATTACGGAGATAAGGTAAGCCAGGCAGAGCGCGCCGATATTGAAGTTAAGGCTAATGATTTGAAGGCCGCGATAAAAGATAAGAACATTGAAAGGATGAAGAAGGGTATGGAAGATTTAACCCGTGCCTCGCATAAGTTGGCTGAAGAGATCTATAAACAGGCTGCGGCTAAGCAGCAATCGCAGCAACAGGCAGGCCAGGGGGGTCAAAAAGAAGACGAAGGAGCAGATAAAGGCAAATCTTCCGCGGGCGGATCAGGTTCAGTCCCGGAAGATGTGATTGATGCCGAATTTAAAGAAGAGGATGATAAAGAGAAATAAAGATGTCCACTAAACGCGATTATTACGAAATACTGGGAGTTCAGAGAAACGCGAGCCTTGATGAGATAAAAAAGGCTTATCGGGATCTTGCCCTGCGCTATCATCCTGACCGCGTGCCAGGAGAGCAAAAGAAAGCGGCTGAGGAGAAGTTTAAGGAAATGTCCGAGTCTTACGCTGTTCTTTCCGATTCCCAGAAGCGTTCTCTTTATGATCAGTATGGCCACTCCGGTATAGACCAGAAATACGCGCAGGAGGATATTTTTAAAGGCGCTGATTTCAGCAGTATTTTCAGGGATATGGGTGATTTTGGAGGCGGCAGCAGTATCTTTGAAGGGATATTTGGTGATCTGGGGTTTGATGTTGTTGGCGGGAGGCAATCAAGGGGCCGGTCTTCCAGAAGGCGGGGCAGGGATTTACAGATAGCCGTTGAAATATCGCTTGAAGAGGCAGCAAGCGGCGTAGAAAAGACAATTAATGTTCCGCGCTATGAAATTTGCCAAACCTGTTCCGGAAGCGGGGCTAAGCCCGGAACAAAGAAAAGCACCTGCCCGCAATGTAAGGGCTCGGGAAAGACAGTGGTTTCTAACGGGTTCTTTCAGTTAGCCCAGACCTGTTCGCGCTGCGGCGGGGAAGGTTATACAATCTCTGCTGTCTGCCCGGATTGCCGGGGTGAAGGCAGAAGCAAAGTTACTAAAAAAATCAAGGTCAAGATTCCTGCCGGGGTGGATAATGGCGCGCAACTGCGCGTGCGGGGAGAGGGTGAGGTGGGCCAAAACAGCCGGGGGGATTTGTATGTAGTTATCGAGGTCAGGCAGCATAATATCTTTGAGAGGCATCACAATGATATTATTACTTCCATAAATATCAGCTTAAGTAAGGCAGTCTTGGGCTCAGAGGTAGAGGTTTCTACCCTGGATAGCAGGGTAAGCATGAAAATCCCGCCGGGAACGCAAAGCGGCAAGATTTTCAGGCTAAAGGGCAAGGGTATCCCTGATCTGCATTCCCGCGATATAGGGGATGAGCTGATAAGGGTTATCGTAGATATCCCCTCCAGATTGACCAGCCAGCAGCGGCAATTGATTGAGGAGTTTGCCCGCCTTAGCGGGGAGGATCTAGGCCTTAGGGAAAGCTTTACGGATAAATTCAAGAAATCATTCCGATAAAAGGATAATATGCCTACATACGAATACCAGTGTTTGTCCTGTAACCATAAATTTGAAATCCTGCAGAGTATAACGGCAAAGCCAATAACTAAATGCCCAAAATGCCGAAAGAAAGTAAAAAAGTTAATCAGCAGCACAGGAGGGTTTATCTTTAAAGGATCAGGCTTTTATGCTACTGATTATAAGGCAAAAAAACCCTCGCATGACGCTAAAATCGCCTCTTGCCCTAAGGCAAAAGAAGGGTGCGCCGGGTGCAAGGCGCAATTTTAATGACTAAAATAAAAGCTTTTAAGGCCTTATTCTATAATCCCGAGAAAATCCGCGATCTTAGCCAGGTTACCTGCCCGCCTTACGATGTAATCTCTCCTGAAGCCCGGGAAATGTATCATAAGCGTTCCTGCTATAATTTAATCCATGTGCTTTTGGCAAAAGATACCACCGGTGAGGATAAATATAAGCGCGCGCAGGAAATATTTAACGATTGGTTAAAAAATGATGTGCTTGTTTCTGATGGTTCCGAAGCGATATATTTTTACAGCCAGCAGTATAATATTAACGGAGAGAAGAGAACGCGTTTAGGTTTTATCTCTTTACTGAGATTGGGGGATAATTTGGGCAGCGGCGCCTTTGGCCATGAGAATACGCATTTGGAGGCAAAAGAGGACAGATTCAGGCTAATGAAACTGATTAAGGCAAACCTTAGCCCGATATTCGTAATATTTTTAGATAAAAAACGCATAATCCAGCGGATTTTCCGGAATTATATACCTAAGCAGAAGGTGTTTATTGAGGTTGTGGATGATGAAAAGACGGTGCATAAGCTTTGGAGGATAACTGACGCGGAGTTGATTGAGAGTATCCAGAAAAGCATGCTCAGCGAAGATATGTTTATCGCTGACGGGCATCACCGCTATGAAGTAGCCTGCGCTTATCGTGATTCTATGCGCCAGAACTTAGAAATAATCTCAGGGGAAGAGGATTTTAATTATATCCTTTCTTATTTTACGAATACCGATCCCCGGGGACTTTCCATTTTGCCCATTCACAGGCTGCTTAAATTAGACAGGCAATTCAGCCTGGAGCAGCTGCGTCTGGCTTTGAGCGATAATTTTGATATTCATGAAGTAAAAGATAAAACCCGCTTTTTCTTTCTTATGCAAAAAGCCGGTTTTAACGAGCATCTCATCGGCAGCTACAGGGACAAAAAATATTGGCTGCTCAGGCTGAAGAACGTCAAGATTCTTGACAGCTTGATCGCGGATAAGCCGAAAGAATACCGCTGCCTCGATGTTTCAATCTTGAACCGCCTTGTATTCAAAAAAGTTTTAGGGCTTGACCCGGAGAACTTGAAGAATATTGTTTATAGCCCGCAGACGGCTGGGTTTCTCAAAGAGGTAGATGATGATCCGTTCAAGATTGCCTTTTTCCTGAATCCGGTAAAGATGGAACAGATTATCGCTGTAGCATTAAATGGCAGCAAGATGCCTCCTAAGTCTACTTATTTTTATCCTAAGGTGCTTTCGGGGTTGGTAATTAACAAATTTAAGAAGGAATAAAAATGGCTTTATTTGGTAAACCTAAATACACGATTGTGCGCCTGAAGAAAAAAGAGATTCCTGACGGCTTATGGACAAAATGCGAGGAGTGCCAGGAGACGCTTTATAATAAAACGCTTGAGGAGAACTTCAGGGTTTGCCCCAAATGCAACTATCACTTTTTGCTCTCCGCTTACGAGAGGATCAATGTTTTATTTGATAAAGATACATTCGCGGAGTTTGATAAAGATATGCTTAGCCTTGACCCGTTGGATTTTAAGGGGCCAAAGACTTATAAAGAAAAACTAAGGCAGGATCAGGAAGCGACGGGGATGAAAGATGCGGTTATCTCAGGCTTTGGCAGGGTTAACGAAAGGGAGGCGGTTGTCGCCGTAACAGACTCGCGTTTTATCATGGGGTCTATGGGCTCGGTTGTCGGCGAAAAGATTACCCGGGCTATCGAATATGCCACAAAAAACAAACTCCCCGTGATAATTATCTCCGGTTCCGGGGGAGGAGCGCGTATGTATGAAGGTATGTACAGTCTTATGCAAATGGCTAAGACCTGCGCCGCATTAGCTTATCACCGAAAGGCAAAATTGCCGTATATATCCGTGCTTACCAATCCTACTATGGCCGGGGTGATGGCCTCTTTTGCCGGCGTAGGAGATATAATTATGGCTGAGCCTAATGCCTTAATCGGTTTTACCGGCCCGCGCGTAATTGAGCAGACTATAAGGCAAAAGTTGCCCGCGGGTTTTCAGCGTTCGGAATTCCTGCTTGATCACGGGCTTATCGATATGATCGTGCACCGTAAGAACATGAAGAACATTTTGAGCCAATTGCTTGACTATTTGGCTTAATTTTGTATAATGATTAAAATCTATTAAAGGAGTAATTAATGGCTCAGGTAAGTTTAAGGGATGTTTGCAAGGTTTTCCCGGGTAATGTTTTAGCGGTGAATAATATAAATTTAGGTGTTGAGAATAAAGAGTTCATGGTTCTGGTCGGCCCTTCAGGCTGTGGCAAATCCACCACTTTAAGGATGATCGCCGGTTTAGAGGAGATAAGCTCTGGCGATATTTACATCGGAAACAAGCTGGTTAACGAAGTCCCGGCAAAAGACCGGGATATCGCCATGGTTTTTCAGAATTACGCGCTTTATCCGCATATGACTGTTTTTGAGAATATGTCATTTGGCTTGCGGCTTAGACATATACCTAAACAGGAGATTAACCAGCGGGTAAGCGAGGCCGCGGATATACTGGGAATTAAGCGTTTACTGAATCGTAAACCCCGCGAGCTTTCCGGCGGGGAGAGGCAGCGGGTAGCGGTGGGAAGGGCAATCGTGAGAAAACCGATGGTTTTCCTGTTTGATGAGCCCTTAAGTAATCTTGACGCCAAAATGCGCGTGCAGATGCGCACGGAAATTCATAAGTTGCATATAAGGCTGCAGACTACGATCATATATGTAACGCATGATCAAGTTGAAGCCATGACTATGGGCGATCGTATCGCGGTTATGAAAGACGGATTCGTCCATCAATTGGCTGACCCCATTGATGTATATGACCACCCCAAAAATAAATTTGTCGCCGGCTTTATCGGTTCCCCACCGATGAACTTTATGCAGGGAATGATCATAAAAAAAGAGGGTAGGTTTTATTTTGACGAGGGCAAAATCCAGGTCAAGCTGATTGAAGGCATGCACAAAAAAATGGCTAATTATGCGGGCAGCGAGGTATTTTTCGGCATCCGTTCGGAAGATATCTATGATAAATTATTTGTTTCCGAGGCGCCGCCGGAAAATGTCGTGCGGGTAAACTGTGAGGTATTCGAGCCCATGGGATCGGAAGTTTATCTTTACCTGAATACCGGCCGGCATACCTTTATTGCCCGCGTGGGCGCGCATGACCGTCCGAAGGTCAATCAGGAGATGGACGTGGTTTTTGATATGAGTAAAGTGCATTTCTTCGACAAGAATACCGAAGAAACTATCGTTTAAGCTTTAAGCTCCGGATAGCTTAAAATCTTTATGCGTCAGGAATCCTCCCGGAAAACAATCGGCCTGTTTCTTGCCGGCTTATCCTTTTTCATCCTATTAATTGACTTCATTTTCCTCCATCAAAAACTACAATTAAGCGGCCTGTTGATTTTTATAGCCGCTAATATCCTGATCTTATTCTACCTTCTGCGACAATTTTCCTCCAGGGAGTACCATACCCGGTCACTTATCGAAAACTGTAAAGAGCAGATTAATGTCCTTAATGTCGAGAATACCAAGAGCCGGGAATTCGGGGTGAGCCTTAAATCCAGGATCATCCGTTACGACAATCTAAAAAAGATCATTGAGGAGCTTAACCGGAGTTTGTTGCTGGATTCTGTAGTTGATGTTTTGACGCAAGCCGTCTATGTTTTGATTTCCGCAAAAGCGGGGAATGTTTTGCTTTTTCTTGTTGACAGGCAGGCGCAGAAACTCAAGCTGATACGTTCAATAAAAGAGGATAATGAACTGGTAAGGCTGGCTAAAGACGGTGATATCATCGATCAATGGGTCTTAAGGCATTCGGCCCCGCTGTTAATAGAGGATTTAAAAAGAGATTTTCGTTTTGACACCGACAGGTTGATGAACCAGGACCTGCGCTCGGTTTCTTCAATAATCAGCTCGCCTTTAATCAGCCACAACTCCTTACTGGGCCTCTTGAGGCTGGAAAATATGGCCGGTGGTTTTTTTACGCAGGATGATTTGCGTTTTCTTGCCTTAGTTTCCGATCTGGGGGCAGTGGCCCTGGAGAATAGCCTGTTATTTCAGAAAACCCAGGATCTGGCTATCCATGATGATTTAACCGGGCTATATACCCGCCATTATTTCCTGGGAAGATTAAATGATGAGGCAAAAAGATGCTTAAGGTTGGATCAATACCTTTCAGTGATGATGATCGACATAGATTTTTTTAAACAATACAATGATAAATTCGGGCATACCGCCGGGGACATAGTATTAAAAAAGATTGCCGGCTTGATGCATGAATCGCTGGGACAGGAAAATACCCTGATTAGCCGTTTTGGGGGGGAAGAATTCTTAGTCATGCTGTCCGGATTGGATAAGAAGAAATCCTTCTTGGCCGCAGAAACCTTGCGCCGGAGAATTGAAAAGGAAAAGATAATCCTGCGCCGCCAAGAGACCACGGTAACCGTTTCTATCGGGGTTGCCAGTATGCCTCTTGATACAAAAGATGAAGATGATTTAGTGTTGAAAGCGGATAAGGCTATGTACAGTGCCAAAGAAAAAGGAAGAAATCAAGTATGCTGCATATAGTATTTTTCATAACCCTATCAGGCGCATGGTTTTTATTGCTGCAGGAATTTCTTGCTAAGCGCTTAAACCGTAAAGCAGGCGAACTTGACAGGTTGCTTATGGAAAAAGATGATCTATTTAAGGATAAACTGCGCCTTGAGGCAGAAAATAATGCTCTTAACAAGGAATTTAGCCAGATCCTGGAGCTTTATGAGCTGACCAAGGATATCTGCAAGAGTCTGGATGAGGAGAAGGTATTTAACATATTTCGCCAGAGTCTAAAGAAACACATCGGAGCAGGCGACTGCCAGTATATCAAGGATAGCGCGGATTTGATTAAATATAAAGATTATACGATCCTTCCGTTGGCCAGCTCTGAAAACCAAACCATGGTTCTCCAACCCATAGGTTATCTGGCCTTTAATGGTATTTTAGACCAAGACAAGGATAAGCTTTCAATTCTCGCGCAGCAGTTTTTAATCGGCTTAAGAAGGGCTATCTTTTACCAGAAGGTAAGCCAGCTTTCCATTACCGATACTTTAACGCAGGTTTACAGCAGGCGGTATTTTCTTGAACGTTTCCAGGAAGAGCTGCGCCGCTGTGTAAATAATAAACTGCGCCTCTCTTTTCTTATGACCGATATAGACAATTTCAAGCATTATAATGACCGCTACGGGCATTTAGTGGGAGATGGCATATTGCGGCAGGTCTCTAAAATTATCCGCGATACGATCAGGCAGATAGATTTTATCGGCCGATACGGCGGGGAGGAACTTTCCATTGTCCTGGCGGAAACAGACAGGGAGCAGGCTAATTTTGCCGCCGAACGTATCCGTCAGGCAATTGCCTCAGCTGTAATTAAGGTTTACGATGAAGAATTGAAAGTCACTGTAAGCATCGGTGTCTCTACCTTTCCGGATAATGCCGCTTGTGTAAGGGATTTAATCGAAATGGCGGATCAGGCTCTTTATCTGGCAAAAGAAACAGGAAAGAATAAAGTTTGTTTTTCCCCGCCTAAAATTTAAAGATTATCCCTTGAAAAATGGTGTTTTTTAATATAGAATACCACACATGGTCAAAAGGTTTATTATTGCGATAGATTTGGGCGGCACCAACTTAAAATGCGCCCTGCTTGATAGCAACTTAAAAATTAAAGCCAAAAATTATTATAGCACAAAGAGTTTTGATAACCGCTCTAAGCTTATCCGGGGGATCGCTGATTCCGTAAAGAGTTTTATTTTAAAACAAGGTATATCCAGCAGCTCTGTTTCAGGGGTAGGCATAGGACTGCCCGGGCCGGTGGATACCTTTAAGGGGGTTGTGCATTTTTTGCCGAATATCCCGGGATGGAAAGAGGTTGGGCTTAAAAAAATCCTGGAGCAGAAAACCGGGCTTGCGGTTTTTATTGATAATGACGCCAAGCTTATGGCTTTGGCAGAGTATAGGGCCGGCCAGGCAAAGAAATATAAAAATGCTTTATGCCTGACCCTGGGCACCGGGGTCGGCGGGGGGTTGATTATTAATGGCTCTCTCTACCGGGGCAGGGATAATGCTGCCGGTGAAATCGGGCATTTTCCGCTCAATGAAAAAGGGCCGCTTTGCGCTTGCGGCGGCAGAGCCTGCCTTGAGGCATACATTGGCAATGCTAAAATTATTAAAGATGCCCGTAAGCTATTCGGCCCCGGGATCACCCTTGAGAAAGTAAGCGATTTGGCCAAAGGTAAAAACAGCAAAGCAATAAATTTCTGGATTAAAGTGGGCAGCCGGCTGGGAACGGCTCTAAGCGGTATAACCAACCTGCTAAATCTCGATGCGATTATAATCGGCGGGGGAGTTTCTGATGCCGGCAAAGTATTGTTTAAAAGTGTCAGGCAAACCATTCTGCTGCGCGCGATGAGCGTGCAGGCAAAAAGGGTCAGGATATTTAAAGCCAGGTTAGGTAATGATGCGGGAATTATAGGAGCAGGATATTTAGTCAAGGAGAGACAGTCCCGATGAAAGTATTTATTGATACGGCAAATGTTAAGGAAATCAAGGAGGCAGCCGCTCTTGGCATTATTGATGGCGTAACTACCAATCCTACGCTTATCGCTAAAGAGGGGCGCGCCCTTAATCAAGTGCTAAAAGAGATATGCGGTTTGGTCAGCGGGCCGGTTAGCGCGGAGGTGATCAGCCTTGATTCCGCGGGGATGATTGAGGAGGCGCGCCAGCTGGTAAAACTCGCGGAGAATATCGTAGTCAAAGTCCCTTTGACCAGGGAAGGCTTGAAGGCGGTAAAGATATTATCTGCTGAAGGGATTAAAACCAATGTTACGCTCTGTTTTTCCGCGGCGCAGGCGCTTTTAGTTGCCAAGGCTGGGGCAACTTATGTATCGCCTTTTATCGGCAGGCTGGATGATATTGCTCAGGAGGGAATGAATCTAATCAGCGGCATAAAAAAGATTTACGCGAATTACGGTTTTAAGACCCAGATAATCGTGGCCTCAGTGCGTAATCCCATGCATGTGGTAAGCGCCGCAATGATTGGCGCGGATATTTGCACTATCCCTTATTCGGTGATTGAACAGTTGATCAAGCACCCTCTGACTGATATCGGGATAAATAGGTTTTTAGAAGATTATAAAAAAATTCCACCAAAGTAATAATGTTAAGAAAAATAGCAGCCTTTATTTTTACGGTTAGTTTTGTTTTATGCGCAGGCGTGAGCTTTGCCGAAGAGGCCAGGGAGTCGCCGATGATCATCAACGGCGACAATGTCGAGTATTCTACGGACAACAAAGAAGTTACCGCTACGGGGAATATTGAAGTTATTTACAAGGGTTCAAAGCTGACCTGTAATAAGCTAAAGGTCAACATGCAGACAAAGGAGGGCCTGGCTGAAGGCAACGCGCGCCTGGAGGACGCCAAAGGCATAATTATCGGGGAGAAGATTATTTATGATTTTCAGAATAAAACCGGCGTTATCCTTAACGCGGATTTCCGCGCCAACCCTTATTTCGGAAAATCCAAAAAGGTGGAAAAGGTAAGTGACAGTGAATTTGTGGCTAAAAACGGTTATTTGACCACCTGCAGCCTGGATCATCCGCATTACCGTTTTGCGTTCAAGAAGTTAAATATGTTTCCCGGAGATAAAATGCAGGCGCGGCAGGCCACGCTTTATCTCGGGTCTGTGCCGGTAGCCTATCTTCCGCGGTTTAATTATTCGATGAAAGAGCCGTTTATGCATGTGCAGGTAGAGCCGGGTACGCGCAAAGATTGGGGCCCTTATATCCTGAATACCTGGCGTTACAATATTTCCGATAATGTTAACGCCTTGATTTCAATGGACTACCGCAGTAAGCTTGGTCTTGCCGAAGGGTTTGAAGTAAACTACGCGAAAACCCCGGTTGGCAAGGGCGATTTTAAATTTTATTATACCGATGAAAAACCTGATAATCAGCCGGAGGGAGCGCCCGCGGAGTTCCAGCGTTATTTTATGCGCTGGCGCCATAAATGGAATATTGACGCGCGCACCAATGTCACGGCGGAGTTTTATAAGATTACCGATGAAAGAAGAAAGTTCGATCCTACTCATGAGATACTTAAGGACTATTTCTTCCGCGAATATGAAAAAGATTCCCAGCCGTTAAGCTATTTCCTTTTTCACCACTCTTTTAACTATTCCAGCATTGATATACTCCTGCAGAAGCGCACTAACCACTGGTTTGACCAGTTGGATAAGCAGCCGGAAATAAATTACAGCCTCCCGAGCCTCCAGCTTGGGGAAAGCCCGTTTTATTTTGAGAATATCAGCCAATTAGGCAACTATAATAAAAAGAAAGTTGCTAATTCAGACCCTTCGGCAGTGATTTATAGTCAGGATAGGGATAATGTTACGGTTGTCAGATTCGATACCACGAATAAATTTTCCTGGCCCACGAAAGTAGGCTTTATTGAATTTAAGCCTTTTGTTTCCAGCCGGCAGACATTTTATGACAAAGGGGCAAATGATCAAACCGGAATAGTACGCACGATCTTTTCCAGCGGCGCGGATATGAGCACCAAGTTTTACCGTATCTTTAATGTTAAGACAAATTTCCTGGGTTTAGATATTAACGCCATGCGCCATATTATTACCCCTACCGTAGGATACCTCTATACACATGTCCCTACTATTCCGGGAAGCAATATAAGGCAGATTGATGGGGTGGATTCAATTAACCGCGGTAATACTGCTTCATTGGGCTTATCCAATAAATTGCAGACTAAACGCCAGGGGCAAAGCGTGGATCTTGTGGATTTTTTAATAACTACCGATTATGTGCTTGATCCAAAAAAAGGGGATAATGCCATCCTTACCCCCCGGGAAGGGGAGGGAATAAAAAGCAATTTCTCGGATATTCTTTTTAAATTGAAGGTACTGCCATATTCCTGGGTAAGATTGGAATCCGATGCTACCTTTGAGCATTCAGACCATAACAGTCTGAGCTACAATAAATTTTCATTAGCCAGCTATGATTTATCCTTTGATCTGGGTGGAGGACGCTCTTTTTCCATCGGGCAGCGCTATGAAAGAAAAGGAAAGAACGAAGTTACCGCCGGATTCAATTGGCGTTTAAGCCCTAAGTGGAAGTTTGCTGTTTACCAGCGCTATAATTTTAAGAAATCACCTGTGCTTAAGCTCGGCTCGCAGGAACAGCAGTATACTTTGACGCGCGATCTGCATTGTTGGGACCTGGATATAAGTTATAATATCAAGAAGAATGAAGGTTCAACCATTTTCTTTACCTTCAGGCTTAAGGCTTTTCCTGAGAATGAATTCGGGTTTGACCAGACTACACACGTAGTGAAATCCGGAGAGCAATAATGAATATTTCAATTATCGGAGCAGGTTATGTAGGATTAGTTACTGGAGCATGTTTTGCCGAGTTAGGCAATAAGGTTATTTGCGCTGATAACGACGTTAAAAAGATATCCGGCCTTAAGAAAGGTCTAATCCCTATCTATGAGCCCGGTTTAGAAGAACTTATTTTGAATAATCTGAAGAATAAGCGGCTTAAATTCACCTCAAGTATAGGGGAGGCGGTAAAAGCCAGCGAGGTGATTTTTATTGCCGTAGGCACCCCCGCGCTTGAAAACGGTGAGGCGGATTTAACCGGCATAGAGAATGTCGCCCGCAGCATCGCGCAGAATATGGACGGCTATCGTTTGGTTGTGGAAAAATCCACTGTGCCGGTGGAGACCTGCGCCTGGGTTAAAAAGACGATCGCAACTTACATCAGGAAGAGCTATAAATTTGACGTAGTTTCCAATCCGGAATTCTTACGGGAGGGATGCGCCATAAACGATTTTACCCGCCCGGACAGGATTGTGGTAGGTGTTGAGAGCGCGAAGGCAAGGCGGATAATGACTAATTTGTACCAACCTTTGAATCGCCCGGTTTTAATCACCAATATAAAATCAGCTGAATTGATCAAGCATGCCTCAAATGCCTTCCTGGCCACCAAGATTTCATTTATTAACGCGCTTGCCCGCATTTGCGACCGGGTGGGAGCTGATGTAAAAGAGGTGGCCCAGGGGATGGGTTTGGATAACCGTATCGGCCGTTATTTTCTCGACGCCGGTCTTGGCTATGGCGGTTCTTGTTTTCCCAAAGACCTGGAGGCCTTTATAACTATCGCCGGAAAACTGGGGTATGATTTTAAAATCCTTAAGGCGGTAAGGGATACTAACGAGGAGCAGAGGAAATTTGTTTTGCAAAAAATCAAGGATGCCCTATGGATCATAAAAGATAAAACTATCGCGGTGCTAGGCCTTGCTTTTAAGCCCAATACCGACGACCTAAGGAATTCGCCAAGTATTGATTTAATTAACGCGTTAATAGGGGAAGGCTCAAAAGTCAGGGTTTATGACCCTAAAGCAATGGGCAAGGCAAAAAAAATCTTAAAAGATGTAATCTTCTGCAATGATTCGTATCAGGCAGCCAAAGGAGCGGATTGCCTTATTGTCGCCACAGAATGGAATGAATTCAAAGAGCTGGATTTTATTAAATTAAAGAAGATGCTTAAGCGGCCCCTTATAATAGATGGAAGGAATATTTATGACCTCAAATTGCTTAAAGAGCTGGGCTTTACCTATATAGGGGTGGGACGGGGCAATGGATAAGTTTGCGCTGGATTTACGCAGGAAGATAAAAAACAAACAGCTTAAAATTGCCGTGGTAGGTTTAGGCTACGTGGGTTTTCCTCTGGCCCTGGAGTTTGCCGGAAAAAACATTGAGGTAACCGGTATCGAGATAGATAGTGACCGGCTTGCGGCTATTGCCAACCGGAGATCTTATATCAGCGATATCAGTAACAGGCAGTTAAGTGACGCCTTAGCCAGCGGGTATTTCAAGGCGAGCGCGGATTTTTCAGATATTAAAGAAGCTGACGCGGTCCTGATTTGTGTCCCTACCCCACTTAAAGGCAGAAACCTTCCGGATATTTCTTTTATAAAGAATGCGGTAAAAGCGGTATCGCTGCATATAAAGAATGGGGCGCTGGTGATTTTAGAAAGCACCACTTATCCCGGCACCACAGAAGAGGAGATCCTGCCAATTTTCCAAAATCGCGGTTTTAGGCACGGAAAGGATTTTTTCCTTTGTTTTTCCCCTGAAAGGATCGACCCGGGTAATAAAAGATTTCCCATACATAAAATTCCTAAGGTTGTGGGTGGGATTAGCCCCGAAGCTGGCAGGCTTAGCGCTTTGGTTTATCATATTATTATTAAGCAGGTAGTCTCCGTAAGCAGCGCGCGCTGCGCTGAAACAGTGAAGCTCCTTGAAAATACCTTCCGCTTGATTAATATCGGATTAATTGATGAGATGTCAATGATGGCGCATAAGATGAAGATTGATATCTGGGAGGTAATCCAGGCAGCTTCGACCAAGCCATTCGGGTTTATGCCTTTTTATCCCGGGCCGGGCGTAGGAGGGCATTGTATCCCCAAAGATCCTTTGTATCTGTCCTGGAAGGCCAAGAGTTTTGGTTTCAATTCGCGTTTTATCAGGCTTGCCTCAAATGTAATAACTTATATGCCTGAATATATCGTAAAAAGAATTGAAGAGGTCTTGAAGCGCCGCAAAAAGAAGCTTAGGGGATCAAAAATATTGATTATGGGGGTTACTTATAAGAAGGACATTAAAGATCTGCGTGAATCTCCGAGTATTGATGTAATCAGCAGCCTCAAAAATAAAGGCGCGAAAATTGCTTATTCAGACCCGCTTATCCCTTTCCTTAAGCTAAAAGATATTGATTTAAAATCCGTTGTGTTGAATGATAAAAAAATCAGGGAATTTGACTGCGTCCTGATTGCTACCGACCATTCCGCGGTAGACTACGGCCGGTTATTAAAGAATGCGAGATTCATTTTTGATTCCAGGAATGTTTTTAAAGGGCGCCTCAAAGAAAGGGTGGAGCGGCTATGAGCAGGTTCCTGGTAACCGGAGGCGCGGGTTTTATCGGTTCGCATATTGTTGAAGCGCTGGTTAAACAAAAGCATTATGTGCGCGTTTTGGATAATTTCTCCAGCGGAAAAATCCGCAACCTTAAGGGTTTGGAAGATAAAATAGATTTGATAAAGGG
>JBAZQO010000069.1:0-4388 GCA_041645145.1 Candidatus Omnitrophota bacterium | reverse complement strand
CTACTTATCCTAAAGATGAATTAGCCAAGGCAAAAATATTGGCTAAAAATATAGGCGCAAGGATTAAGATAATTAAAACCGCGGAACTGGATAATAAAAGTTTCACCGCTAACTCCATTAAGCGCTGTTATTTTTGTAAAAAAGAACTTTTTGCGAAATTAATTTCTATTGCCGGGCGTAATAAACTCAAATTTGTTTTAGATGCCAGCAATGTCTCAGACCAAAAGGATTACCGTCCGGGAAATATTGCTAAAAAAGAGTTTAAAGTAAAATCTCCTCTACTTGTGGCCGGTTTTAACAAAGAGGATATTCGTAAATTAAGCAAGAAGCTGGGACTCTCCAGCTGGAATAAACCTAGCCTCCCCTGCCTTGCTTCGCGCGTACCTTACGGTATAAGGATTACCGCGAAATTATTGCGGCGTATTGACCAGGCAGAGGCATATTTGAACAGCCTTGGTTTCAGGCAGGTGCGCCTGCGCCATTATAATGGGCTTTGCCGCATTGAGGTGGATAAAGATGATATCCATCGCCTGTTAAGCAAGCGCCGGGCGATAGTCGACAGATTGAAAGATTTAGGATATAATTATATCACCGTAGATTTAGAGGGGTATCGCACGGGCAGCTTAAATGAGGTAATTAACCGATGAAAAAAATATATTTTGATTATGCGGCAACTACGCCTACTGATCCGGAAGTGCTGGCCGCCATGGAGCCGTATTTTTTCGAAAAGTTTGGCAATGCCTCAAGCCTGCATGCTTACGGCCAGGAGGCCAAGAAGGCGCTGGAGGACAGCCGAGAGGCGCTGGCTGAGTTTATCAATGCCAAACCCGAGGAGATTGTGTTTACCTCCGGAGGCACAGAATCGGATAATTCCGCGCTTTTGGGCGTTGCGTATGTGTTAGAAAAGAAGGGCAACCATATCATTACTTCCGCTATTGAGCATCATGCCATAAGCGAGCCTGCCAAATTTCTGGAGAAGAAAGGGTTTAAGGTAACCTATCTGGGTGTAGACAAAGATGGCCTGGTTTCCTGCGACGATTTAAAGAAGGCAATCACCGATAAGACTATTCTTATCAGCGTGATGCATGCCAACAATGAAATCGGCACAATTGAGCCGATTGTCCAGCTTGGGTCGATCGCTAAAGAAAAAGGCATTTATTTCCATACCGACGCAGTGCAGACGGTCGGCCATATCCCCATAAATGTAGAGCAGCTTAATGTGGACCTCTTATCGCTTTCTGCCCATAAGTTTTACGGGCCAAAGGGAGTGGGCGCTTTGTATATCAAGAAAGGCACGCGGTTAGAAACATTTATGCTCGGCGGAGACCAGGAGAGAGGCAGGCGCGCCTCCACGCACAATGTTTCCGGGATAGTCGGTTTAGCTAAGGCGATCCAGTTGTGCCGGAAGAACATGGAGAGCGAAACTAAATTTCAGACTGCCCTGCGTGACAGGCTGATTGAAGAGATTCCCGCCAGGATCCCGGAGGTCAGGCTTAATGGCCACCCTCAGATACGGCTGCCGAACAATGTAAATTTCTCCATTAAGTATATTGAAGGCGAGTCAATGCTTTTAAGTTTGGATATGCTGGGTGTTGCCTGCTCCACGGGATCAGCCTGCACCTCCAGCTCCCTTGAGCCGTCGCATGTTTTATTGGCTATTGGTTTAGACCACGCGACTGCGCACGGGTCACTTAGAATAACCCTCGGTCGCTGGAGCACGGAAGCGGATATTGATTATCTTTTGGAAAAGCTCCCCGGGGTAGTGCAAAAGCTGCGTGCGATGTCACCGCTTTATGAGAAAAAGTGAAAGAAAAAATACTGGAATATCTGAAAAAGAAGCATGATTATTTTTCCGGTGATGAGATCGGCCAGCATCTGGGCATCAGCCGTCAGGGCCTGTGGAAGCATATCCAGGATTTAAAGGATTCGGGCTATGATATCGTAGCGGTGCCGCATTTAGGTTACCGGCTTGAGTCTTGCCCGGACCGGCTTTTTATTTTTGAAGTTACCCGCGGCCTTAATACTAAATTTATCGGCAAAAAAATACATTACTTTGATTATTTAGCCTCGACTATGGACCTAGCGATGCAGCTGGGTATGCAGGCAGCGCCTAGCGGGACGCTTGTGTTAGCTGAATCGCAGACTAAGGGGCGCGGCAGATTAGGCAGAAGCTGGTTCTCTCCGAAATACAAAGGAATTTATCTATCCTTAATCTTAAGGCCCGGGATTTTACCGGCCGCTTCCCCCATATTAACCCTTTTAAGCGCGGTAAGTATCTGCGAGGCAATAAAAAAGGTTGTTGATCTGGACGCGCAGATTAAATGGCCTAATGACGTGTTTATCCATAATAAAAAAGTTGCCGGTATCCTGACTGAAATGAACGCGGAGGTGGATAAGGTTAATTTTGTGGTTACCGGGATAGGTTTAAATGTCAATAACGATAAAAAATCTTTAATTGCCCAGGCCACCTCCTTAAAAGAGCAAGCAGGCGCGTCGGTAAACCGCATTCTTCTGCTGCAGGAGCTTCTGCGCAGAATAGAAAATAATTACTTTCTCTTAGAGGATAAGGGCAGCCAGGTTATAGTTGATAAATGGCGTAATTTCAGCTTTACTTTAGGCAGGCGTGTTAAGGTATACTGCCAGAATAAGCATATTGAAGGCTCTGCCGTAGATATCGATAATGACGGCGGCCTGCTTATCCGTAAAGACTCGGGGCTTATGCAAAAGGTTTCCAGCGGGGATGTAATGCACTGCCGATAACAGTAAACCGAATAAATTTTATTGGTTGACAATTAAACCGGCTGCTTTATAATTGTTTCATGCTTAATATAAAGTCAGGCGGTTTTCTTATTGCCGCCTTCCTTATACTGCCCCGCTTATCCTTCTCCTATGAAAAGAGCCCGCTGGATTTAGAGACCGTGGTCGTCACCAAGCAAAAACAGTTTCTCTTAAATGCCTACTCTACGGATAGCAGCCAGAGCGGGGCTTTTAATTATCAGTCCGGCGTGGAGGATCTAACCGGTTTGCCGGTGGATCTTCAGAGCCGTTCTTTAAAAAGCGGAATCCAGACGGATTTCTCGCTGCGCGGCTCTACTTTCCAGCAGGTTTTGATCCTGCTTAACGGGCAAAGGATAAATGACCCGCAGACCGGCCACCATAACTCCGATATTCCTTTTACCAGGGAAGATATCAAGAAAATTGAGGTAATCCCCGGGGCCGGCTCTTCTTTATTCGGCAGTGATGCCATCGGGGGGGCAATAAATTTAGTATTAAATCCGCCTAAAGAGAGGAAAATAACCTGGGAGTTTGGCGCAGGTAACAACCGTAACGGCTATGAGCTATTCAGTTTTAGCGATAAGTTCAAGGATTTGGGTTTGAGGGTTTCTGTTGAAGACGCGCAGTCTAAGGGATTTCGCTATGATACGGATTACAAGAAATTTACCACTTCATTAGGTGCTTATTGGCAGCTGCCTTATGGGGTATGGGAGAATAATTTTGGCTATCAGGAGAAAGAGTTTGGGGCATACGACTTCTATACTCCTGGCAAAGGTTACCCTTCCAAGGAATGGACTACAACCTATTTGTTAAATAGTGGGCTTACTTTAAACACTGGTGGGCTGTTGATAAAACCAAATTTTCTATGGCGCCGGCATTTTGATAAATTCGCTCTCGATAAAAGAGTGGATAGTTATAATAATCACCACACGGATATGTTTACTCCCAGTATTTATCTACAAAAAGAAGCTGGGTTATTAGGTAAGGTTGGTCTGGGCCTGGAGTGGGGTCAAGAGAGGATTATATCCACCAATCTAGGTAAACATAATCGCGACCACAAAAGTATATTTATGGATGATAGCCTGGGTATTGGCCAGAGATGGGATCTGGGTTTTTCTTTACGCCTGGATGATTTTTCTGATTTTGATAAGGTATATACCGGTTCCTCCAGCGCTAAGTTTAAATTAACGGATAAGGCGGCTCTAAATTTCGGAATATCAAGAAGCATGCGTGTCCCGTCATTTACTGAGCTTTATTATAGCGATTCAACTACAATAGGCAATGCTAATTTAGCCGCTGAGAAGGCCTGGAATTATCAGACGGGTTTTGAATATAAACAAGAAGGATTTTCATCCAGCTTTACTTTCTTTTTGCGCCAGGAACAGGAGATGATTGACTGGGTTAGGCCTCCCAGTATCCCAGAATGGCAAGCAATAAACTTTACCCGTGACAATGTTTTTGGCGTTGAATATTCCTTATACAAGAAGATCAATAGGATATTAAGCCTTGACGCCAACTATACTTATACAGATAAAAACATAGATAACCAGGGATATCTCTATAAATACGGCCCGAATTATGCCCAGCATTTAGTCAACACGGTGTTTAGCCTA
>JBAZQO010000068.1:0-4472 GCA_041645145.1 Candidatus Omnitrophota bacterium | reverse complement strand
ATAATATGTACGAATATTACGATAAACGAATTTATGAATTAAAAGACCATAATCCGCAGGATTATAATCAAGCCTTAAATAAGATACGGGAATGGGATTATAATCGCGACAGCCCGATTGCCTTAGGTGCCTTCTACAAAAAAGAAATCCCCACTTTCGAACAAAGGTTTTTAGAGCGGAATACGGGAACGGTTGACAGGGATACAAAAATAAAGGATTTTCTGGAAGCTTCTATTTAAACTTTTCCCATGGTTAGAGATCCTATCAAGAATATTTATACCTGCCCTATGCATCCTGAAATCATTCAGGATAAATTTGGCGATTGCCCGAAATGCGGAATGCATCTGGAACCAAAGAACCTGTCTGGCGAAACAGAAGAGGGCAATAAAGAAGAGCGGGTTTTATCGCGCAAGTTCTGGATTGGCTTAACCCTGGCAATCCCTGTTTTTATCCTGGCCCTTAGCGAGATGATCCCGTCTTTCGATCTGAAGGCGCTGGCGCACCTTAAGTTTTTACGTTGGCTGCAGTTTATTTTAGCAACACCTGTTGTGCTGTGGTCAGGAAGCATCTTCTTTGTAAAAGCATGGAAATCGGTTTTAAATAAAAGCCTCAACATGTTTACTCTTATCGCTATGGGCGTGGGGGCCTCTTATGGCTTTAGCGTGGTGGCGATTCTTTTCCCGGACATTTTCCCTGAATCATTGAAAAAACATGGCCAGATTGGCCTATATTTTGAGGCGGCTGCCATTATTACGGTATTGGTGCTTTTTGGCCAGCTCCTTGAAACAAGAGCGCGCCGCAGGACAGGCCAGGCAATAAAAGCATTGCTTGGCCTTGCTGCTAAGAATGCGCACCGTATTCAGGATGGTAAAGAAGAAGATGTTGCTATTGATAATATTGTGAAAGGTGATTTGTTGCGGGTCCGGCCGGGAGAGAAAGTGCCTCTGGATGGTATCATCACTGAAGGAAAGAGCGCGCTTGATGAATCGATGATCTCCGGTGAGCCGGTCCCGGTTATTAAAAAAGCCGGGGACTGGGTTATTGGCGCGACCGTCAATCAGACAGGTACTTTCCTGATGAGGATTGAAAAAACCGGCCCGGAAACTCTCCTTGCCCAAATTGTAGAGATGGTAGCTAGCGCGCAACGCAGCCGCGCTCCCATTCAGAAAATTGCCGATAAGGTTTCCGGTTATTTTGTTCCTGGCGTTCTGGTATGCGCGGCAGTTGCTTTTATTGTCTGGTCCATATTCGGGCCCCAGCCGGCTTTAGCCTATGCCCTAGTTAGTGCCATTTCGGTTTTGATCATCGCCTGCCCATGCGCCCTGGGCCTGGCAACCCCCATGTCAGTTATGGTAGGTGTTGGAAAAGGCGCGCAGTTAGGTATTTTGATTAAAAATGCGGAGGCGATTGAAAAGTGCGAAAAGGTCAACTATCTTCTTATAGACAAAACAGGGACATTGACAGCAGGCAGGCCGCAGGTGACTGCTGCGATTAGCGCAAAAAATTGGGATACGCCAGCGCTGCTGAACATAGCTGCTTCCGTAGAGCAGAGCAGTGAACATCCGTTAGCCCGCGCGGTAGTCGATTATGTGAAAGGGCAAGGCAATAAATTAATTCCGGTTGATGATTTCCAATCCGTAACAGGGGGAGGGGTTAAAGGCAGGGTTTCCGGCAAAACGGTTTTACTGGGAAAACAGGAATTTATCGAAGATGCCGGAATAAACTTGCCTGAGGAATTAATAAAGAAGGCCGGGGATCTTCAGGAGAAAGCGCAGACGGTTGCCTGGGTAGCTGTTGATGGGCAAACAGCGGGGATCCTCGGGATTTCAGATCCCATAAAAAAAACAACTTCCGAGGCTATCAGGGCTTTACGGAAAATGGGACTGAAGGTCGTGATGTTGACCGGGGATAATGAGAAAACCGCGCAAGCCATCGCCAAGGAATCAGGCATAACCGATGTTTACGCGGGGCTTAAGCCGGGGGGCAAACAGGAGATTGTGAAGAGATTAAAGAGTTTGGGGGCGAAGGTGATGGTGGCCGGGGATGGTATTAATGACGCGCCCGCGTTAGCCGAAGCAGAGGTGGGTGTTGCTATGGGTAGCGGAACGGATGTGGCTATTGAAAGCGCGGGGATTACCTTAGTTAAAGGGGATTTGAACGGAATCGTTAAGGCCTTGCGCCTTAGCCGGGCTGTTATGCGCAACATAAGGCAGAATCTTTTTTTCGCGTTTATCTATAATGCGCTGGGCATTCCTATTGCCGCGGGCATCCTCTATCCGGTTTTTGGATTGCTTTTGAATCCTATGATTGCCGGCGCTGCGATGAGCTTCAGCTCGGTTTCGGTTATCGGTAATTCGTTAAGGCTGCGTAATTTGAAACTTTAACAGGAAACTGGTTTTTAAAATGAAAGAATTCATTAGCTGGTGGCAGTATTTCCCGGAATACCTTAACCCTGTTGCGTTTAAGATAGGCGTTATCCAGGTGCGTTATTATGGTCTTATGTATCTGGCAGCTTTCTTAACGGTATATTTACTGGTTTTGTATAGGCTGAACAAGGAAAAAACAGGATTCAGCAAAGCGGTCATAGATGATTATTTCCTTTGGGTGATTTGCGCTCTCTTAATCGGCGGCAGATTAGGGTATGTCCTGTTTTACGATTTACCCTATTACCTTAAGCATCCTTTAGAGGCAATCCTGCCTTTTGATATTAATAACGGATTCCAATATATCGGGCTCTATGGGATGAGTTATCACGGCGCCCTCATAGCGATAATTATTGCGTCAGTATTCTTTTGCCGCAAGCATAAGCTTAATTTTTGGTTGCTTTCCGATTTATTATCCCCCGCGGTGCCTTTAGGGTATACATTCGGCAGGTTAGGCAATTTTATCAACGGGGAGCTTTACGGACGCATCACCAAAGTGGCCTGGGGGATGTATTTTCCTTTGGACCCAACGGCTCAATTACGGCATCCCTCTCAACTTTATGAAGCATTGTTTGAAGGGATATTCCTTTTTATTATTCTATGGAGTTTGCGTAAGAAAGTATGGGCTTCCGGCCGCCTTTTTTCTTTATACCTGGCCGGGTATGGAGGGATAAGATTTTGCCTTGAGTTTTTTCGCCAGCCCGATCCACAATTAGGATTTGTATTCGGCCCGTTTACTATGGGGCAGGTTCTTTGTTTCGCGATGATCTTATCGGGGTTGGTGATTTTTGCAATGAGGATGCCAATGCCGCAAAGGAGGTAGTTCAAAGCATTAAAGAATCCCGCCTGTTTTTCCGTCGCTCCTGCAAAGTACACTAATCCTATTGATGCGTTACAACGACAGTGCCGAGGCTTGCCTCTCGCAGGAAATGGGGTCCAGGAAATGGGGTCAGAATTATTTTTTATATAAAAAATAATTCTGACCCCATTTCTCATCCCGCCTGCACACTATCCCGAAAAAACTTGACAAAATCTGGGGGGGGGTAGACTATAAACATGGAAAACAAAACCCGTATCCCCCAACCAAAATCCCCAATCAAACCGTTTACCAACCTTAACAATATCCTATCAGAAAAAGAACATGGTTTCACCCTCATTGAGCTAATCGTAGTCATAATTATCGTAGGCATACTTGCAGCTATGGGTATAAGTCAATATAGCAAGACGGTAGAAAAGGGACGCAGTGTTGAAGCAAAGATGATTTTGGGACATATGCGCGACCTTGTCTACCAGTATTATCTAGAAAATGGTACGCTATCTCCTATTACTATCGCTGATCTTAACATAGGCACATCCTCGGATCAGATTCCAAGTTCATGCAGAAGCACGCATTATTTTTGGTATAACCTGAGGAGTGATTTAACCTCCGGATCGAGTTACGCTTTTGAAGCATGGCGGTGCATGAGCGGTGGGAAATCGCCGAACGCCACTCAAAGTCGCAGGATCGTCCTGCAAGGGACGACGACGGGGTTGGACACTTGGAGCGAATATTGGTACTGAGGTGCTGTTTTGGCGGTTTATGTGAGAGGGAGGCTTTCCTGAAGTCGTCTGTTTGGTCTGTGGTAATACGCTTACAGGTCAGTTACAGATCTTGTCTAATATAAGCTGGCTAAAAAACAACCAATCCGCTCTTTAATTCAAGCAATATCTTCACTTCCTCTGAACATAGCCAGTTATTAAACTCATCCAATAGAATTTTCCGTCGAGAGATAAATAAAAAAATGGGGTCAGAATTATTTATTTAAGGGACTGTCTCCGTAATAAATAATTCTGACCCCATTTTCTTGACCCCATTTTCTTTTGTCTCCGTAATAAATAATTCTGACCCCATTTTCTTTGATTTTTGTGATCAGGCCGGGTTTTCCTTCCCGTTAATTAACTAAAAATTTTCCTTGCAAAATTTCCGGAAATATCATATACTTTGTTTATGAACGTAAATTCATTAATTGAAGACAAATTCATTCCGGATACGCAGGATCTCACCTTAAG
>JBAZQO010000067.1:0-4478 GCA_041645145.1 Candidatus Omnitrophota bacterium | reverse complement strand
TTCTTAGGTTACGCGGTGCGCCTGGCTTCGGGGTATTTTGCCGATAAGACCAGGGCTTATTGGTTATTTACCCTCATAGGTTATGGAATGCTGGTCAGCGTGCCTTTATTGTCTTTAGCCGGGGTATGGCAGGTTGCGGTTGTTTTTATTATCATGGAGAGATTGGGCAAGGCCCTGCGCAGCCCGGCAAGAGATACTATTCTTTCTCAGGCCACCAAGCAGGTGGGCACGGGTTTTGGTTTTGCCATAGCTGAGGTGCTTGATCAGGTCGGGGCGATTAGCGGCCCGCTAATTTTTACCATACTTTTTATCTCCTTAGGCAAAGGTGAGAAAGCCCTGGCAGATTATCAGCATGGATACTCCTTGCTTTGGATCCCTTTGATTTTAGTCTTACTCTGCATTGTCTTTGCCTGGCGCCGCGTGCCTAACCCTGAAGTTTTAGAGATCCCTGTAGTTAAAAGCCCGCAAGCGGATAAGTTAAGCAAAGTTTTCTGGATATATACAGTTTTTACTTTTGTCACCACTCTTGGTTTTGCCAACTTTGCGTTGATCGGCTTTCACTTTAAAGCCAGGCATGTGCTCACCGACAGCCAGATCCCTTTAGTTTACGCTTTAGCCATGGGGGTGGATGCCATAGCGGCACTGGCTATAGGCCGCGCCTATGATATTTTTAAGGCCAGGCGCGATAATGAAAAGGCAGGGTTAATTACCTTGATCGTTATCCCCGTTCTTTCGCTATTTATACCGGCGTTTGTTTTCTCTACAAAGTTTTCCCTGGTTTTAGCCGGGGCGATTATCTGGGGAATTGTCATGGGGGCCCATGAAACAATCATGAGATCTGCGATCGCCGACCTGACTCCTTTAAAGAAAAGAGGGACCGGTTACGGGATATTTAATGCTGCTTATGGCCTGGCGATCTTTATCGGCAGCGCCATTACCGGCCTGCTTTATGAATACTCCATATTCGCGGTTATTTTTATCAGCATTGCCGTTGAAATAGCGGCTATTCCGGTATTCTTCATTTTGAAAAAGAATGCCTTGACAGTAAAATCCTGATATGCTACTATTTTAAAATTAGTAACACATTATCTAAAAAGGGAGCTATGCCGTTAATTCGCTTTGGGGTTTCAATAGATAAGAGCCTGTTGACAAAATTCGACAGTTTTATCAAGGATAAGGAATACACTAACCGTTCTGAGGCCTTTCGCGATTTAATCCGCCGGGAGCTGGTTCAGAAACAATGGCAGGGTGATCATGAAATTGCCGGGGCAATTACCTTAATTTACAACCACCATAAAAGAGAACTGGTAAATAAGCTTATGGATATCCAGCATGATTTTGGTGGGGTAATTATTTCCGCGCAGCATATCCACCTGGACCATGATAATTGCCTGGAGATAATCGCGGTAAAGGGCAGGCCGGGGGAGGCCCAGAAGCTGGCCGACAGCTTAAGTTCGGTAAAAGGGGTCAAGCATGGGACATTGAGCATGTCAACAACGGGCAGGGGTATTTAGTATTATTTTTTTAACCAATAGTAGCACGTAATATTAATTAGTAGCACAGAAAGGGAGAAAAATGCTACGCTTGATTTTAATCTTGACGGTTCTAATAAGCAGCCTTGATATTTTTGTTTACGCTTACCAGGCCACGGCGGAAGAAGAATGGAATCCAGCTTCCGCAGGGCCAATTACCACCTGGACCGCGCCTCTCTGTGGTAAAGGAAGATTTGTTATCCAGCCCTTTATCTTTTATAATAGGACAAGAGGAACTTTTAATTCAGGAGGACATTATGACAGCCTCCCTGAGGGTGAAAAGAAATATCAATATCAAGAGCAGTTATTCATGCAGTACGGCCTTACCGATAGATTAGAAATCGACGGCCAGGCAGTTTACCAGGAAAATTATGTGAAGAATGCGGAAGGAAAGGCGCATGATACCGGTTTCGGCGATAGCTATCTTTTTTTACGTTATTGCGCCCTTGAAGAAGAAGGCTGGATGCCTCATATAGCGGGTTTGGCGCAGTTAAAAATGCCCACGGGAAAATACCAGCATTTGGATCCGGATAAACTCAAGACCGATTCAATGGGCGCGGGTTCCTGGGATCCCGGCCTGGGCGTAATTATGACCAAAAAAATCAAGCCATTTATTTTTCATGCTGACGCCGTGTATAGTTTTCCGCAAAGAACAAAGATTGATGATGTTGCTACGCGCTATGCTGATTACCTGAATTACGATGCGGGAGTGGAATATTTTTTACCCAAAGGTTTTAATCTTTTGCTGGAAATGAATGGCTTTTTACAGGGTGACATAAAAGAGGATGGACAAAGAATGCCTTCTTCGGATATCAACTATATTACCGTAGCCCCCGGTATAGGGTGGTCAAATGACAAGATCCAGATACTTTTGGCTTATCAGAGGGTATTGATAGGGACTAACACAGATGCGAATGATTCTGTGGTTTTAACCGGTGTATATACTTTTTAGAAAGGGGAGAATATGCATATACCAGACGGATATTTAGGTCCGGCGACCTGCGGTTTCTTTTACGTAGTCATGCTCCCGGTATGGACGGCTGCCTCGCGCATCGTAAAGAAGACGCTTAAGGCCCGTCAGGTGCCCATGCTGGCAATCGGCGCGGCATTTAGTTTTGTGATCATGATGTTTAATCTGCCTATCCCCGGAGGCTCAACCGGCCATGCCGTAGGAGGAGTTTTAGTGGCGATTCTTTTAGGGCCCTGGGCAGCTTGTATTGCCATAACCGTGGCATTAGTTATCCAGGCATTACTTTTTGGTGATGGCGGCATTACTGCTATTGGGGCTAATTGTTTTAACATGGCTTTTGTGTTGCCTTTTGTAGGATATTATGTTTATAGGGCAATTAGTTATAATGCCCTAAAAGATTCAAATAGAAGAGTAGCCGCGGCATTCATAGCCGGATATATAGGTATCAATGTTGCTGCTTTTTTAGCGGGAGTTGAATTTGGAATACAACCTTTATTGCATCACACTTCCGGCGGTCAAGCTCTGTATTGCCCGTATGGATTAAATGCGGCGGTGCCGGCAATGTCAGTTGAACATCTTTTGTTATTTGGCTGGGTTGAAGCGCTTGTAACCGCGCTGGTAGTTAAATATCTACAGAAGCAGTCGCCGGAGCTTCTCCGGGAAGGCGAGGTGTCGTGATGAAGTTAACCGCTAAATTATGGATCGGCATCGCAGTATTAATTGTTTTGTCTCCTTTGGGGTTATTGCTCCCTGAACATTTTAAGGCAGGCAGCGCTTGGGGTGAATGGGGGGCTGGCCAAATGCAGCAGCTGGTTGGTTATATTCCCAAAGGCCTGGCTAAACTTTCCAGTCTTTGGCAAGCGCCGATACCTGATTACGCGTTCAAAGGTTGGGAAGAAAAAGGTTTGCCAGCTTTAAGTTTTGCTTATATAATATCAGCCGCGATAGGCATACTTATTGTCGTGCTGCTGGTTCTAATTATAGGTAAGGTACTGTCAAGGAAAGGCGATTAACCCAGGTGTCTAAAAACAATAATTTCATAGAGCGCTCCATCGTGGGCGCTCTCTCGTTTTTTAAAGATTCGATTTTCGCCGAGGTGTATGCTGCGCGAGACGGCTTTCTGCAGTCGCTGGACCCGAGGGTAAAATCAATTACTTTCCTGTTGTTTATCATCCAGGTGCTCCTTGTCCGAACTATTCCGGCTTTGTTTTTTCTTTATGTCTTATGCCTGCTCCTTGCGTTAGCTTCCAGGATAAATCTGGGATTTTTCCTGAAACGCACCTGGGTGTTCATACCGCTCTTTGCGTTATTTATCGCCATCCCGTCCTTATTCAGCAAATTCAGCCCGGGCCAGGCATTAGCCACCTGGAATATCATGGGATTTAAATTCATCATTACCCGCCAGGGATTGGGCGCGGCGCTTACCTTTATCATGCGCGTGGCTACTTCGGTATCCTTTGCCGTCCTTTTAACCATTACCACTAAGCATTTTGAATTATTGAAGGTCCTGCGTATTTTTAAAATACCGCAGGTTTTTGTGATGACCCTGGGGATATGCTATCGGTATATTTATCTCTTTGTTGGAATGATCGAGGATACCTACCGGGCGATCAAAAGCCGGGTTGGCACTTCAGTGCGTTACAAAAGCGGCCAGAATATAGTGGCCTGGAATATTGCTTTTCTCTGGGCCCGCTCATTCAAGTTGAATGAAGAGGTATATAGAGCCATGCTTTCCCGGGGTTACAGCGGAGAAGCCAGGATATTGAATGAATTTAAGGTCCGGTTAAAGGACTGGCTTTGGTTATTCGCCGCGATTATTTTAATAGTGGTCCTATGGATGATTTGATTTTTGCATTACAGGATGTTTATTTTTCTTACCTGGGCAAATTTCCCGCTTTATGCGGCATAGATATTGAGATAAACAAGGGGCAAAAAATAACCGTTATCGGCGCCAACGGCTCAGGCAAATCCACGCT
>JBAZQO010000016.1:0-25933 GCA_041645145.1 Candidatus Omnitrophota bacterium | reverse complement strand
GCTAATCGCATAAGCAGATTATTCTCATCTTCATTCCTGCCTACCGCAAGCCTGGAGTTTTTGCCTATACGGAAATGCCTACCCACCTTCAAAAGTTCAAGGTTTTCAAGATTCAATTCCTGATGCGCCAGAAGCTCCTTTAATCTCTTAGAAAAACATGGATCAGTCAATAAGCACCCTCCGGCTGGATTCGCGTATTTAGCAATGCCTAATTTCTTGGCTAATTGCATTTGCGGCTTGCGCATTCTGCCGTTAAAATCCAGAAGCCTTGCTCTCTCTACCCATCCCTCTCTTTCCGGTAAACTGGGGCTGAAAAACTTAGCAGATAACGGCCGCAGCAAAAGATCATCAAGGCCGCTATTCTGTTTAATTAACCGCAAGGCCTGCTTATTCTGAGACATCGGCCGCTGCCCGAGCACCTCACCGGTAATAATAAACCTGGCCCCAAGCCGAACCATACATTCTCTGGCTTTGGTAAACATAAGGATCTTGCAGTCGATACAGGGGTTCATGTTCGAGCCAAAGCCATAACGCGGGCCCTGGATAAGCCCGAGAAACTCAGCTCCTAAATCAACCTCAATTATTTTTATGCCGATATCCGGAAGGCTTGTTTTTATATCCAGCTTGCAGAAAGGAATTTTAAAATGCAGCCCGATTACCTCCAGGCCCTGCTCTTTGATGAGCCTTGCCGCCAATAAACTATCCAGGCCTCCGGAAACCAAAGCCAATGCTTTTATTTTCATGAAAAATACTAAGTGTTTTAACTAACCCGGTAAGAAATTCTTTGCTAATGCCATAAGTGCTATTCCCAGCAAAAAGGCAAAAAAAGCGGCGGTTGAGCGCTTAAGATCATTCTCCTTATGAAGCTCAGGAATAAGATCGCTGGTGGCAATATAAATAAACCCTCCGGCAGTAAGCGGCAGGATAAAATTTGAAAAGTTCCTGGTAAGGTCGGTTATAAAATAGCCTGCTATCGCACCAATCATAGCCATAAGCGCCGAGGCGAAGTTAAATAGAAGCGCCTTCTTTTTGGTAAATCCGCCGTAGATTAATACGGCAAAATCCCCCAGCTCCTGGGGAATCTCATGCAGGATAATTGCCAGGGTAGTCACCAGGCCAAGTTTTAATGAAACCATAAAACTTGCGGCAATTACCATGCCGTCGATAAAGTTATGGAACCCGTCCCCCACCAGGTTTAAGTAGGTGAAGGCGTGGGTTTTGCAGGAGCCCTCCTCATGGCAATGCCGCCAATGCAAGTATCTTTCCATAAGGAAAAAAAGGACAATTCCTAAGATGAGGTAGTAAAATACTGTGGTGCTCTTATTATTTTCTAAACATTCCGGAAGTATATGCAGAAAGGCGCTGCCGATAAGCGCGCCTGCGGAGAAGCCGATCAGGCAAAAAAGAATCTTATGCAGCAGGTTATCCTTTATGGAGAGGGTAAAAATGCCCACCAAGGATATCAGGCTAACTAAGAATGTACTGGCTAAAATCCAGAATAAAACCATATGCAGGAGCTTAACCTAAACAGGGTTTTCTGCCTTTATTGGCTTTCTTGGAACGCCAGTTGAGTTTTCCTCTACGTTTTCTTTTTCCCATATTAATATTTGTAATACTCCAATGGCACATTCTGCGCGACATAGCGCGTTGCCTCAATCAAGCAATCATAAATTACCTTGCCCATGGGTTTACCCGCATAGGCGCTTAAGGCTGCCTTAAAAACCATGCCTCGGGGGACTTTTGTTTTCCTACCGGGGCTCTGTGCTGCCCGGCTCTGAATATCCCTGCCGCTTATTACGCCTGAGCGGGCTCGGTCGATAATACGCAGGCCCAACTGCATATTTGCTTTGCTTAAAGGGGGGCCTGATAAACCACCCATAAAGCTGCTTGAAGAAGATCCGCCTCCGCCTACTCCGGATTTACCGCCTGAACTTTCCGGCACAAAGTCATTGATCTGCACGCTGATGATAAGATCCGCTTCCTGCTGGGCAACTATCAAAAAACGATGAGTATTGTTTAAACTGCTGATGAAGGCATCCTTTAAAGCCGACCCTATCTCCGCGTTAACCCCGGAGGTCTTTAATTCAAAATCGCCGACTGTGATCTTAGCCTTAGACCCAAGGTAGCGGCCTAAGGGCTGGCCTGTCAGGCTCTTATCCAGCTGCGCATGCGGCTTTGTCGAAAAACACCCTGTTACAGACAACAACATAAGCGTGCAGACAAATAACCTGGAATTTATTTTCACCTTGCTTTTTACTATATTACCGATTAATCTGGCTGTCAAGTAAAACTCCCCTAAAGCAAAACGGAGAGACCGCTGATTTCATGGATTATCTTAAACGGGCGCTCTTTCTTAATCTCGGATAAACTGCTTGAGCCGGTGGTCACAATCACTGTCTTAATACCCGCCCTTCTTCCGACTTGAGCATCAATAACCATATCCCCTGCATACAAAACCTGGGATTTCTTAACCGCAAACCTACTGATTGTCTCATTCAATATTTCCGGATCCGGCTTGCCGCGCTTTAATTTATCGGCACAAAGCACATAATCAAAAAACTCTATTATACGCAGGTGCCTTAATAAAATAAGAGAAAATTTACCCGGCCGGTTACTGGCCACCGCTAATTTATAACCTTTATCTTTAAGTTTCCGCAAAAGAGGCCTGACCTGCGGGTAAAGCCGCGACTGTTTAAGCAGGCTATGCTCATGATGCCTGCGATAAAGAGATAAAGCGAGCTCTAAATCACGCTCTCCCACATACGGCTTAAGCAGATTTGCGTCTCCCCAGCCCACTGCCCGGCGGATAAGGCCTGCGCTTTTAGGTTTTAACCCCAGCCTGCGCATCACATAGTTAAAGCTGCTGTTTATGGCCGCATAAGCGTCAACCAGGGTGCCATCCAAATCAAAAATAACCAGCTTTATATTTTGCATGAAGAAAATATAGGCAGGGCTATAAGGCCCTGCCTATCAAGATAATGCCGTTAATGCTAAGAATTATTGCCCTTGTTTTTCAACAGCCGGCGCCGGCGCCTGGATTACTGCTGTGGGTGATCCGGCAGTTGTTTCCGGCTGAACTGATACAGGAGTAGACATCTCCGGAGAACCACCTGGCTGCAATGCGTTGGTATCTGGCTGCGCAGGAACAGGGAGAAGGGCATCCGGCTTCTCAAGGCTTATGTTTTTAACAATGTTCTTATCCTCCGGGCCCGTCGCATAATCTACGCTCAGCGTATCTTTAACTTTTATCTCATCAAAACTCTTGATATTCTCATAGGTCGTTTTTTCATCAATAGTCAGGACAAGCTCCTTCTCCTGGTCGGTCTCATAATCAAGGTATTTTAAAGTAAGTGTCTTAGCCTGATTATCTAAATTTGTTACCTCTCCCCAGACCCATTGCGTGTTATTTTCATTCTGCATAGGAGCTGGCGCTAAGTCAGCAGGCATAGTAGAAGTTGCGGGAGCGCTAACCTCTGGCTCTTGCGCAAAAGCGATAAACGTAGTTATTGTAATAAGTAAGACAAGTACTCCCAATATTCTATTGAGTTTCATCTTAAGCCTCCTTTAATATTCTTAATAAAATTAGCACAGATTTTTCTCTTTGTCAAGGCTATCTGTGGCTTTGGCTTACCGGAAGCCAAACCACGGTCTCCTACCTGTAGAATGGGAGCAAAATGAGCGCCGCCATTACAATTAGCGTCGTAACCAGGCCTACGCTTAAGCCCACCCAGAACCAGGTAAGAAAACTTATCTTGACGCGCTTTTCCTTCTCCACGATTCCTATGGCTACAATATTTGCGGTCGAGCCGATAAGGGTAATATTGCCCCCCAGACAGCCGCCGAAAAGTAAGGCCCACCACAATGGCTGCAGGTTTATGTTCAAGCTCTGGAACCCCTGCACGATAGGAATAAAAGCCGCTACTAAGACTACATTATCCAGGATACTCGAGCCTATTGTGCTTACCCAAAGCATAGAAGAGATCAGGAGGTTAAGATTGTTACCGGTTGCCTGGAGCATATGTTTAGCGATAAAAACAGTTGCCCCGGTGTATTTCAATGTCCCTGCCTGCACAAATAAAAGCAGAAAGAAAAGCAACGTCCACCACTCTACGTCCTTTTCAATATATTTCCTGGCCTTATGATGTTGCCAGATCATGACTAAACCGCTGGCCACAAGCGGCACAACTAATAAAACAGTGTTGGGGGGCAGGCCCCAGGCTATCTCCATTCGGTGATGCAGGGATATAAAAACCAGCATTACCCCGAATATCCCCAAACTTACTTTCAGGTTCTTCTCCGGGGGCGCGGAGATAAGCCTGAGCAAGATCTCGTTAGCCCCCAGCCTTTCCATCTGCTCATCAAGGAACTTGATCGGCTTTCTATACCAGCATAAAAGAATAAAAATAGTAACCAGCAAACAGGCTGCGGCTAAAGGAAAAGCCTTAACGATAAAATCTTCAAAGGTCAGACCGGATTTTGAGGCAATCAGTATGCCGATGGGATTTCCCAGGACCGTGGCGGCAGAGCCGATATTTGTGGCTAAGACGGAGATTATAACAAACGGTACGGGATTAACTTCGAAGTAATCACAAACCTCCAGCACCGCAACAACCATAAAGATAATTGAGGTTACCTCATCAATGGTGCAGGCAAGCAAGGCGGATATGACTGCGATGGAAAAGACGAATTTCCTGCCGGTTAACCTGGGGATGCGCAGGATGAGGCTCACTATCCAGGAAAAAACCCCGCAGTCCTTAAGCAAGCCGATAATCACCATCATCCCGACAAGAAAAAGGATCACCTCCAGCGACGAGAATTCAATAACATGCTCTAAATCGATGGTTTTGGTCATTAACAATACGGATGTGCCGATGAAAGCAAAGCTGAGACGGAAATCCCAGAAGAAAAGAGTACCTAGGATGGATGCGGAAAATATGCCTATGGAAAGGGCCTGCTGCGGATTCATCCCCCAGGAATGGACCAAAACCCCCAGGGAAAAAGAAAACAGGGATAGAGAGAGCAGCTTAAAAAACAGGCTTTTCATTCCGGTCAATAAAGAGCTGCCTTAATACGTGAGTGGATTTTGCTATAAACAATTGCCGCAAAAATAACCTTTAATATGTCTCCT
Organism: Candidatus Omnitrophota bacterium; assembly: GCA_041645145.1. GTDB lineage: Bacteria > Omnitrophota > Gorgyraeia > Gygaellales > Profunditerraquicolaceae > UBA6249. Next base: position 20,805 of record JBAZQO010000016.1, on the reverse strand, counting down.
GGTATAAAGGGCAAAAAACCAAGCAAGAATGCCCGGCCTAACGAACAGGAAAGGCTGATCTTAAGCCAAAACATGCCGCAAAATAAAATTGCCAGGTCCGCAAATAACAGTTTAATAAAAACAGTCAACCATCCTTGTTTTGTTTCGGCAAATAACCCCCCGGCGAGAAAAGAGGCTAAAACAAAACCGGCAATATAACCTCCGGTAGGACCAAAAAGATAAAGGCTGCCGCTTCCTGCTCCTGTAAATACCTGAAAACCGACTAGGCCAAAAAGCATATAGAGGCCTTGCGTTAAAGACCCCAACCTCCTGCCCAAAAGGGACCCGGAAAGCAGAACAAAAAATGTCTGCAATGTAAACGGCACAGGGGTAAATGGTAGCGGTATGCGCACAAAAGCGGATAAAGCAGTCAGGATTACAAAAACCGTTACGGCTAAAACGCGGCAGATCCTTTTATCCCTGATAAACTCTCTCTTTATAATCGCTTCCATCTCTTTCTCCTTCACGCAAGTGAACACACCTCGCCCAATCGGAGGGGCGAGTGCGCGCCTTCTGCGTTACCAGCCTATCTGGTAAGATTGGGTATATTCCTGTTAAGGGGCTGGCTCAAAATTCTGGACCAGCCCCTTCTTCTTGACTTAAAACTATTCAATTATTCTTTAGCTATGGCTAAAGTAATCACGCCGGCTAAAATCAAGAACAAGCCGATACAGCCCTTAACGATCAAAAGAAGCGCTTTCCAATATTTCAAGATTGCCAGGCCGCCTAAAACCAAAAATAGTAAGCCTAAAACAACCTTAAAAAACGTGGATAACGTCTTCTTGGCGTCACAACATTTCTTCTCTTCCTGCGCCATTTGAACACCTCCTTTATTAACTAGGTTTACTCTTCCATCTGCGGTGGATCCAGCCCCACTCCGCGGGATATTTGCGTATATAAGACTCGATTATATCTGTCAGGGCCTGGATATTCATTAATATGGTATCCCGGGGATCCTTGCCTTCTCTTAACTCCAGTGCCGGCTCAAAGATTACCTTATGCCTGTCCCCGGGCTGCCAGATAATAAAACAGGGGACCAAGGCTGCCTTAGTCCGCTGCGCTAAAATTACCGGGCCGGTGGCAGTTGCCGCCTTCCTGCCGAAAAAATTTACAAATACTCCCCCGGTCCCAAAATTCTGATCAATGGGGATAAAAACCAGTTCATTATTACGCAAGGCAGCAATAGTGTTGTTCACGCATTCATTGCGCGGCTGGCTGTAAATAGTTTTTACCCCGAATTTCTCCCTTTTTTTAAGAAATATTTTCTCAACCCTGGCATCGTGCATCGGCCTCATGATGCCGCCTGCCTTATATCCATCGACCGCCAGCTTTCCCAAGAGAAGCGGAAAGTTACCGAAATGCGCGCTTATCAAGATCACTCCCCTCCCGGCTGCTAATGCCTTATCCAGGTTCTCCCTGCCTGCGATCTCCACCCGCTCTTTTAGAACAAGCGGTTTATCCATAAGGAACATAAGCTCAACGGCGCTCTTGGCCATATATATAAAACAGTCTTTGGCTATCCTTTCGATTTCTTGGCGGGATTTCTCCTTGCCAAAAGCAATGGTAAGGCTGTCTAAGGCGATCCTCCTTTGTTTTACCGCAAAGATAAAGGCCAGAGAGGCGATATTCCTGGCAAAGGAATAAAGATAATCCGCAGGAACAACCCTGACTATCAAAGAGCATATATTTAACCCCAGCCAGGCTAAAAAACGGCTTAAGCTTTTACGTATTTTTTTAGAGTCCATATTGGATTATAACAAAGCAGGCTCGAATTGCAAGAAAAATCAGAGCTTATAGCCGATCTTACGTAACAGGTTCTTACGCCAAGCGATATCTACCGCCTCTTCAACGCCTTTGGGCTGCAAGCCGTCAATAACACCCAATATCCCCCGTCCGCTTTGGCTTTGGGCAATAATTACTTCTGTGGGATTGGCAGTAGCGCAATATATATTGCATACTTCAGGAATATTCTTTATGGCATTTAGGACATTTACAGGATAGGCATCCTTAAGAAAGATAATAAAACTGTGGCCGCAGGCCACCTCCAGCGCATTTTTACAGGCCAGCTCCTTAAGAGCTGCATCATTGCCTTCGCTTCTTATCTTACATGCGCCCGAGGCTTCGGCAAAAGCCAATCCGAATTTTATCTGCGGGACATTGATCAAGGCTTCATATAAATCTTCCACTGTTTTAATAAAATTAGCCTGCCCTAATATGAAATTCAGATCATCGGGTTTATCTATTTTAACTGTTTTAAGCTCCAGCATATCCCCCTCCTTTTAATGAACGCATAACTTTATTGCCTCACTTAATCTTGACCTTACGAAAACCTGTCGCGTCAATAGGTAGGTTGCCGTGGTAGGCCTTAAGCGAGGTAAGCACGTAATCCGGCATCCCCAGGAATTTCAGCGGGATCTTTAAAATTAAAGAATTCCTGCCGAAATCTACCAGGATCCCGGGATCAGTGACTCTTTTCTTTGCGTTAAACACCTTACATTTATTTCCCGCGGTGATGATGCGTATTTTGGGCATTTCGGCAAAAGCAGTATTCTTGCTGTATCCGAAAATATAAAGCATTACCCCGAATCTGCCGCTAAGTTTTTTAGGCTTATCCAGGCGCACGATAAAATAATCATCTGCCTGGGCATAGCTAACCTGGCCTTTATCTTCTATCTTATCATCGTAACCGGGAGCCTCCGGTTCTTGCGACTCCCTAAACATCTCTGAAGCGCCAAAATAAGAGATGATCTTATCTTTCAATGTTAACTGGGGTTTTAATTGCAAAACAGGGTAATCGCCGAAGAGCTCATTTTCTCTGACGAAAGCAAATAGATAAAAGGCGCTGGATTGCGTCTGGCTTTTATAAAAAAGAGTGGCCCGGTATTTTTTGTCCAGCTCCCCAAAGCTTAAATCTGAACGCACCCAGTTGATCCGGGAATTGATGAATTTATCCGGCGGATACAGCTCCAGCTCCGGGTGGTAATGCCGCGGCTTGGGCCAGCCGACACAATGCACAAGATAAGGATAAACCTTGGACCTGGGGATCTGCCCTTCCAGGTCGCTTAAAGCTACCTGGAGGAACAGGTAAAGGGATTTATGGTCCACATTAACATCCGCCGGATGCGAAACGAATATTTTATCCGGCTTGTAATCCAAAATCTGCTTGACCAGGTCGCTTAAAATACTTTCCCCCTGGTAGGGGGTCCCGTAAGAAGGATTATCCTTGTACGGCACGCTGGATATACGGGTCAGCCGGTCGCGAAACGGCTTCTTATCCTGCCAATACCGGCTAAATATGTCAAAAGTTCCGAAATCAGGATATCCCAAGAATACAAGATCATTCTCGGATAGCCCTAAGGACTTCATCGCATTAACCGCCTCCCTCTGGCGCACCCTGCCCATATGCACAAACTCACCCTGGCGCACGGTTATTCTTTTTTCATAAACGATAAAAGCCACCTCATTATGGTCTCCATTGGTCAAATAGACTACTTTCACTTTAGCCCCTGCCTTAAGCGCCTGCTGGATAACCCCGGCACAGGCAATGGCCTCATCATCAGGGTGCGGGGCCAGAATGAGAACCCGTTCATTTTTCTTAAAGGGCTCTAAAGAAGGAAACGGTGGCCAGCGTACCGGATCAGGGTTTCTTAAGCTGGCGCAGCCGGCCAACAACGTAAATAACAAGAAAATCGGCAATATCTTTTTGGCCATGTTTTATATTCTATCATTCAGCCCGTTTTTAGTCGAGAAGATAATTTGTATTTGCAAAAGCCTGTAATTAATATACAATAATCTCATGGGAATTGATATGCGCAAACACTATCAGAAGATACGAAAAATCCTGCTTATTGTACTTGTCTTAAACTGGGCAGTGGCTTTAGCCAAGATCGTTTACGGCTTAAGCAGCCGCTGCTCCAGCATGACCGCCGACGGTTTTCATTCTTTATCCGACGGAACCTCCAATCTCATCGGCCTTTTGGGGATCCATTTTGCCTGCCAGCCGGTGGATAAGGACCATCCCTACGGCCATAAAAAATATGAGACCTTATTCTCCCTGGTGATCGCCGCCATGCTCTTTATTCTTTCTTTTAATCTGATAAAAGAGGGCTTAAGGCGCCTGCACCATCCGGTCTTACCTCAGGTTAACCTGGGCAGCTTCGCGGTAATACTTGTTACTTTAGCGGTAAATATCTGGGTAATGCGCTATGAATACAAAAAAGGCGCTGCCCTAAAGAGCGATATCCTGGTTTCTGATTCTCTGCACACCCGGGCAGATATCTTCACCTCATTATCGGTAATCGTATCCCTGCTTGCGATAAAATTGGGATTCCCCTTAATCGACCCGATAATTACAATGCTTATATCGCTGTTTATCGGCTTCTCTGCTTTTAAGATAATCCGGCAAAGCTCTGACGTGCTCTGCGATACAGCGGTGTTCCTGGATGATCAAAAGATTATGGATATTGTATTAAAAATAAAAGGGGTGCGCGCCTGCCATAAGATCCGCAGCCGCGGCAGGATCGATGATATTTATATTGACCTGCATGTGCAGGTTAACCCTGATATGCATATGGATGATGCCCACCAGATAAGCTACCGCATTGAAGATACGATCAAATCCCAGATCCCCGGGATAACTGATGTGGTAGTGCACATGGAACCCCGGGACAATTAGATATACTCAAGGGGATCCTGGGGAACCCCGTTTTTCCTGATTTCAAAATGCAGGTGCGGAAGGATGCCGTAAAACCTGGCATTGCCGGTCTTACCCACTCGCCCGATAACCTGACCCTGACGCACAGAATCATTTTTTCGCACCAAGATCTCTGATAGGTGTCCATAGATAGTGATGATATTATTCTTGTGCCGGATGATTACGTATTCGCCCATGCCCCGGTTCCGGGTAGCGCTGATTACCTTACCGGTTTTAGCGGCAAAGACAGGAACGCCGACATCCGCAAGGAGATCAATGCCTTTATGCATTCTCCTGCCGGAGCGGCTTGAGGCAAACAATCCATCCCCGCGGTTATCATTACGGATAACGATATCGCTTTTATATGCTACCGGACAGATAAAATGCTGCTTATCCAGCGAGGCTAAGCCCAAAAAAATAGAAACTGCCGCCAGGATCAGAATAATTAATAATATCTTTTTCATGTTTTCTTTTTTAAAGTTAATATTATAACATAGATGTCAAGGGCCAGGCAGAAAAGAATAAATATATCGCCGTAGCGGTTGTAAAAACTCTGCGTGCCAGACAAACAAATTTCCCGGCTGGCAAAACCCTTGACGAATATCTCTTTTCCTGCGGCATCCCGCACTACCGATAATATCCTCCCCCAGGGGTCAATAAACCCGGAGATCCCCGTGTTAGCTGAGCGGGCCAGATACACGCGGTTCTCTATTGTCCTGAATACTGAAGCGGAAAAATGCTGGTAAGGAGCGCTGCCTTCTTTATACCAGGCATCATTGGTAATATTCACTAAAAACTTCGCCCCTTTTTTTACAAACTCGCGGGATAATTCAGGGAAGAGGTCCTCAAAACAGATAAGCACGCCGAACTTAGCTGGCTCCTCAAAGACCGTATACTCTTGACCCGGCCGGATATCACCTATAGGAGCAATCGTTTGCAAAAATGGGAATGTTTTCTTAAACGGCACAAACTCTCCAAAAGGAACCAGGTGCAGCTTGTGGTAAGCCTTTGTCGGCTGGCCTGATTTATCAATAAATAAAGCGCTGTTAAAATAATCCTGCCCGGAACGCGAAACCGCCCCCACCAGCAGATCAATGTTCAGCATGCGGGCTAAAGAAAAAACCTGCTGGAATACCGCATCATTATCTCCTAAAATCCCCGGGGCAGATGCCTCGGGCCAAATAATCAACTCAGGTTTATCTTTGGCAGACTCAGAGGTCAGTTCTTTGTAGTTATTTAATATGAAATTGCGCGCCTGTATATCCCATTTTAGATCCTGCGGGATATTCCCCTGGATTACCGCGACCTTAACCGCTTCTTTAGCGGTTCGGCAGGCCGGACTGCTGCTTAACTTATAAAAACCGTAGATTAAACAAAGACCCAAAATTATTGCGCCATACAGGAGAATCTTTGCTTTTTGCTTCTTACGCCAGGATAAATAAAGCGCGGCATTAATCAACACGACTAGGAAGGAAACACCCCAGACGCCGGTTATATCAGCGATCTGGAGAACCGGCAAATTCTTGTATTGCGAAAACCCAATCAGTGCCCAGGGTAGGCCGGTGAACAGGTAACTACGCACATATTCAAGCAAAACCCAAGTAGAAGGAATAAAAAATAGGTCCGAGACCCGTAGTCCGGCGTTCCTAGTAGAAAACAAAGAACCAAAAATCCCGAAATACAAAGCCAGGTATAAAATTAAGATAATCGTGCCCAGGAGCGTAACATGCACCAACCAGTAAATAGTAAAACTCCAGAAGATAACTCCACAGATATACGCTAAAAAGAAACCTTGTAATCTGGATTTGTTACGCAAAGCAAGAAATAGCGGGAGAAAACCAAACCAGCTGGTTATCCAGAGTTTTCCGGATGAAAAAGGCAGGCTCAATAAAACCGCGGAAAAAACAGATAAGAATATATCTTTTGCTATAAACCTCTTCATTGCCCGCAGCACTTTTTATATTTCTTGCCCGAATGGCACGGACAGGGATCATTACGGCCGACTTTGGGCTGATGGGATTGCATGGGGCCGTGTGCCTGTTTCTTTGGAATAACTGCTGGTTCCGGGGCAACCTCTTGGCTAGCAGGAGCTTCGAATTTAGCTAATTGTGGATGCGAAAACTCCTTGGGCAGGAAACTAAAAACCCCGCGCAGTCTCTCCGGTTTAGCCGGCTGCAACTTAAAGATAGTCTCCACCGCTTCCTCCTCGATACCGGCGATCATCTGGCTAAACATTCCAAAGGCCTCGCGCTTATATTCAATCAAAGGGTCGCGCTGTCCGTAGGCGCGCAAGCCGATACCTTCACGCAGACTATCCATAGCGTAAAGATGATCTTTCCACTTTGCGTCAATTATCTGCAGGAAAACCATGCGTTCTAAATTACGCATTAAATCCGCCCCGATCTCCTGCTCTTTAAATTCGTACGCCTTAAGCAGCTCGCTTGACAACTGCTCTTTTATTCCCTGAATATCAAGGCCAGCAAACTTTTCCTGCTGCAGCGTAACACCGAACTTTAAGGCCGCAGAATTAATCAGGCCTGCGATATCTACCTCGGAAGAATTTCCCTGATGGTAAATTTGCAGGTAGCCTTCAACAAGTTTATAAATAATCTCGATGATATTTTCTTTTAAGGAAAACCCCTCCAGGATCTGCCGGCGCTGGCCATAGATGATCTCCCGCTGCTTGTTCATTACATTATCATATTCCAAAAGCTGCTTTCTGATCTCAAAGTTATGTTGTTCTACCCGGCGCTGGGCAATCTCAATGGACCCGGTGACCCAGGGATGTTCGATAACCTGACCTTCTTCCAAGCCTAATTTATCCATTAATCCTATGATCCTCTCTGAACCGAACAGCCGCATCAGGTCATCCCTTAACGAAACATAGAAACGCGAAGAACCCGGGTCACCCTGGCGGCCGCTTCTTCCGCGCAGCTGATTATCAATACGCCGCGCCTCATGCCGCTCTGTGCCCAAAATGTGCAAACCGCCTAACCCTACCACTTTATCATGCTCAAGCTGAACCTCTGACTTATACTTCTGGAAAATTGTCTTATATTCTTCGGCATAATTTTGATCCTCGGGGTTTAATTTCTGTTTTGCCACGCTCCTGGCGATGAACTCAGGATTCCCTCCTAAAAGTATATCCGTTCCGCGACCGGCCATATTCGTGGCGATAGTTACCCCTTTATACCTGCCGGCCTGGGCAATGATCTGCGCTTCCATCTCATGATATTTGGCATTTAATACTTGATGCGGTATACCGCGGCGCTTAAGCATTTCCGAGAGCTGTTCTGATTTATCGATAGTAATTGTGCCCACAAGCACCGGCTTTCCTGAATTATACAATTCAACGATCTCTTCAACTACCGCGCTAAACTTTTCTTTTTCAGTCTTATAAATGCGGTCAGGATAATTCTTGCGCACTAAAGGCCGGTTTGTGGGCAAGACAACCACATCCAGTTGATAAATACTTTTAAACTCATTGGCCTCGGTAAATGCGGTGCCGGTCATCCCGGCTAATTTCTCATACATGCGGAAATAATTCTGAAAAGTTATGGTTGCCAGGGTCTGGTTTTCCCGCTCAATCTTTAAGCCCTCTTTGGATTCCACTGCCTGGTGCAGGCCGTCTGACCAGCGCCTGCCGGGCATAAGCCTGCCGGTAAACTCGTCCACAATAATCACCTGGCCGTCTTTAACGACATAATCCACATCGCGCTCGAAAAATTCTTTGGCCCGTAAAGCCTGGATAGTGTGGTGCCGGTACTCAATACTCTCTAAGGTATGCAGTGTATCAACCCCCCAAAGCTTAGATGCCTTAAGCTCCCCTTCTTCGGTAAGGGCCACGGTTTGGGCCTTCTCATCCGCCACATAATCAAACCCTTTGCCTAAATCCACCCCTTTATATTTTGCGTCAATCTCATCATTCTCGGTTACCCGGCGGCCGTTTAACTGCTCGACTATTTTTTTGGCGGTGTAATATTTATCCGTGGATTCCTCCGCGGGCCCCGAGATAATCAGCGGGGTGCGCGCCTCATCGATTAAGATAGAATCAACTTCATCGACTATGGCGTAATAAAAAGGCCGCTGCGCCAGTTCATCTATCGAGTATTTCATATTATCGCGCAGATAATCAAAGCCAAACTCATTGTTCGTGCCGTAGGTTATATCGCAGGCATAGGCAAGCTTCCTTTCTTCATCCGACATATCATGCTGGATAGTGCCGACGGATAACCCTAGAAATTCATAGATCGGGCCCATCCATTCGCGGTCGCGCCGGGCCAGGTAATCATTAACCGTAATAATATGCACCCCCTTGCCCAACAAGGCATTCAGATAGGCGGCAAGGGTGGCAACTAAAGTTTTCCCTTCGCCGGTAGACATCTCCGCGATCCTGCCTTCATGCAAAATAATGCCTCCGGCAATCTGCACATCAAAATGCCTTAAGCCGATGGTACGGCGGCTTGCCTCCCTGACCACGGCAAAAGCCTCCGGCAGGAACCCGTCAAAGATCCTGTTACGGCAATTTTTTAGCTTCTCCTTTAATTTTTCTTTTTCTTCAGGCATGGCCACTGAAAGCATCGCCTGGTGCAACTCCTTTAACTCCTGAGTGAATTGTTCGGATTTCGCGCTTAAATGCCGCTTAAATTCATCTGTCTTGGCACGAAGCTCTGCGTCGGTAAGCGCCTGCATCCTGTTTTCATAAGAATTCACCAGATTAACGAGGCCGGCTAGCTCAACCATCTTATTCATCGAAGGACTGGGCATTTCAGAATGCAAAACTATATTTAGGCCTGGAAACTTTCTCCTGATGGCAGCCTGCTTATTATTAAGCATGGTTTTCTTGATCAACCTTAACACGAGCACCTCATGTTTTTATCTGGCGGAGTCCCTTTAATGTGCGCTGAATTTAAGAAAGGCTTCGATAAATTCATCCAAGCCTCCGTCTAAAACCTTGCTGCTGTCTGCGGTTTCAAGATCTGTGCGGTGATCCTTGACTAAATGGTAAGGATGCAGAACATAAGAACGGATCTGGCTGCCCCATTCGATCTTCTTCTTTTCCTGGCCCTGCTGTTTTAACTCTTCCTCTTTTTTCACTGCCTGGGCCTGGTAAAGGCGGCCTTTAAGTATTTTTAAAGCGGTCTGCTTGTTCTGATGCTGCGAACGTTCATTCTGGCACTGCGCGACAATCCCTGTGGGTATATGCGTGATCCTTACCGCCGAATCCGTGGTGTTGACGCTTTGGCCTCCCGCGCCTTTGGAACGAAATACATCAATGCGCAGCTCCTTCTCATCCAGTTGAATATCTAAATCCTCTTCGATCTCCGGGATCACGTCTACCGAGGCAAAAGAGGTATGCCTGCGCTTATTGGCATCAAAAGGAGAGATGCGCACCAACCGGTGCACCCCCCTCTCCGTCTTTAAATACCCGTAAGCATAATCCCCCTGGATCAAAACGGTAATATTTTTTATCCCTGCCTCTTCCCCGGGAAGGATATCGATTGTTTTTACCGTATAGCCGCGGCTTTGCGCAAAACGGCTGTACATCCTGAAGAGCATCCCCACCCAATCGCAGGACTCTGTGCCGCCTGCTCCGGCATTAATACTTAAGATCGCGCCATTCTTATCAAGCCGGCCCCCTAAGAGCACCTGAAACTCCAGCTTATCTATAATGCCAAGGAGGCTGTCGGTATTGCTCTTTAGATCCAGGAGCAACTCTTTATCATCCTCTTTAACCAGAGGAATAAGCTCCTTAAGCTCCTGGTATTTCTTATAAGCCAATTCCCAGGGCTCAACAATCGCCTTAAGAGCCTTTAATTCCCTGACTATTTTTGTAGAGTGTTCCGCGTTATCCCAGAACCCTGCGGCGGACATTTGGATGGATAAATAATCTGCTGCGAGCTTTTTATTTTCAACGTCAAAGATAACCTCTTAAATTTTCGATAGTTACCCCGATATCAAAAAGCTTCGATTTGATCTCTTCAAACATAGTTATCTCCTTATGATTTTCTTATTCCCTTAAGAGCAAGCATGAATTCGTCGCGGTTATCCGCGGCCAGCGCAGCATCCTCCTCGGTAATCTTGCCATCGCGCACCAACTTAATCAAAGACTGGGTGAATGACTGCATGCCGAATATCGCGCCCTCATCGATAAACTGGGGAATCTCCCAGATTTTTCCCTCACGGATCAGCCGGCTGATCGTAGGGGTCAGGAGCATAACCTCACAAGCAGGGACACGGCCCGTGCCGTCTTTGGTGGGCACCAGGCGCAAAGAGATTACCCCTTTAAGCAGGGTGGCCAGCTGATTCCTTACCTCTTGATGCTGGTGCGGCGGAAAAAGATTAATCAGTCTTTCCACGCTCTGCGAGGCATTGATGGTATGCAGGGTGCTTAAAACCAAAACCCCGGTTTCCGCGGCGGCCATAGCGCTTGAGACGGTTTCATAATCGCGGATATTGCCGATAAAAATTACATCCGGGCTCTGCAGGGTAAAGGCGCGCAGCGCGGAGGGATAAGAGGAGACATCAATGCCCAGCTCCCGCTGATTGATAATTGACTGTTTATCTTCAAAGGTAAACTCAATCGGCTCCTCGGCAGTTAAGATATGTTTTTTGGCATTATTATTAATATACTCGACCATGCTGGCGATAGTCCTGGATTTTCCGCTGCCCATACTGCCGGTCAAAAGCACAAGGCCGCGGGTCTCAAGGGACAGTTTTTTTAATATCTCGGCGGGAAGATTCAGTTCTTCAAATGCGGATATGTTATTACGCACATTCCTGATAACAATAGAGGGCCAATTCCTCTGCATAAATATGCTTACCCGGAAGCGGCGGGAGAGCTCATCTAAGTAAACGGCAAAATCCACATCCAGTTTACTTTTAAAAGCCTCGCGCTGCCTGGCATTAGTTAATTGCTCCATAGCAAGCATAACATCCTCTACGCTTAAAATCTTGTCATCTGCCGAGATGATCTTGCCATCAACCCTCAAGCGCGGTGTGCCCCCGGCCCGATAAAAAAGGTCCGAGGCGTCCCTATTTACCATCTCCTGCATTAATTTTTTTATATCCATCTTCTACCCTCCGGATTTATTTCTTGCAACAATTTTCTTAATTATAACACCTTATCTCCTTTAAGTGTAGGATTAAATTCCATGTACTTAGCAAGCATAAGTCTGGTTTGGGCGTCCAACGCGGGAGTAGAACCAAGAATCAATATTATGAATGGCACAAAAACCCACTCCAAAACCAGTATGACATTCTTAAACCAGCTAACCCCGCTAGGCCGCGCCGGCAAGATGGTGCGGCTTAAAAATATCCAGGTCAAACTGGTCAATAAGGTAAAATTAAAAAGCATCCCGGTAATCTTGGGCAAATTATAGGCAATGGACATCTGGCTAAAAAACGCCCCGCCAAAAAGTATGGGCAGAGGCCCAATAGCTACCAAAATAACCGCCCAGACCGCCCAGGAAACATGACTCTCCAAAAGATGGAATAATCTTCTCAATTTCTTAAACAGCGGGATATTCTTATTCTCCAGGAATCCGCCAGCCACAAACGGAAAATTCTCCACTCCCCAGGCCCACCTTCTCTTCTGTTTATACTGCACTGCCATGGTACGCCAGATATTGCTGGAATAAGCCACATCCATGGAAACGGTAATATACAGCGGAACCACACGGTAATCTCCATTATAATGCAGGAAGCCTTTCCAGTAAATCACAGAGTCATCGGAGATCATATTTGTCGGCCAGTAATTAACCTCAACCAGGGTCTTAAAGCTCATACTGTGGCTGGAGAAGGTAACAAACTTTTCAAGGCGCATACTCTCGATCATCTGGCAGAATGAACCGCTAATCTCAACTAACCTGGCAAAGGCCGGCGCCTGCCAGATATTGTTGTTATAAACCGGCATAGGCTGATAACTGGCCTGATGCGGCTTATCGGAAGTCAAGAAATGGTAACTCAGGCAACCAAAATACTCCGGGTCAACGCAGGTATCCGCGTCAAAACAGGAAAGGAGCACATGCTCGTAAGCAATACCTTGCGCATCTATATAATCTTTAGCAGCCTTAGCCGCCCAAGTGGCATTTGCGCCCTTAGTACGGCTTTCTCCCAAAAGGCCATCGGGGTGGAAGGTGGATAAGTACGCCCCAAATTTACCGTTAAACTCTTTTTCTAAAACTGCGGCATTGTGGCCGGCGGCCTTGTTCCTCTCTTCAAAAGCCATGACCACGATAATCTTTTTTTTCGGATAATGCGTTGCGTTCAAAGCCGCTAAAGAAGGGCGTAAAACCTCCAAGCCTTCATTATAAACCGGGAATATGACTAACTGGTACAGCTGGCTCCAGTCTTTGTATTTAGGCAAATTAAAACAACACTCCAGCCAGTCCTTGTTTTTCTGGCGGGAAAGACGGTGGTGCGCCATGATCAAAAGAGTGGTTAAATAAACCGTGCGGATAATCCAATAAAAATCAAAGGTAATGATAATGATGGAGCTGGCTACAGGATAAACAATAGACAATAAAATAAGCGAAATGATTATCCCCCAGGATAATCCTCCGGGGATAATCTCAAAAATACGCTTCAAAATTTTCGCCTTATTCATTTGGCTTTTTCTTCATCAGTCTCTCCAGCAAATAGAGGTCGGTGTTTAACTCCAGCCTGTAAAGGTTATTATAGACAACGCCATCAGGGCTTTTCTGGCTGTCGCTAAAATAAAGCGTGTCGCGTTTAGAGTCATAGTAGGATACCGTGCTTTCTTTGCTCAGCTCTACCAGGTTAACCGGCAAGGCGCGCGGCCTGGATTCAATTACCCCGATATGCTTATTGGTTACCACTATCAAATGGTAGCTGTCCGAATGCCAGAAAACCTGGATTATTTTCTCCTGCGGGTAATCCAGGATTACGGGAGAATCCGAATATTCATAATTATCCCTGGCATCAAAAAAGAGCACGGCAATCTGGCGGGGATTAAAAATAAACAGCTTGGCCTTATCCAAAGCAACCTCCCAACCCCGGATCCCCCCAAAATTTTCCGGGAGGCTTGCGATATCCTCAAAATTGCTTCCGTCTATGTTCGATCTGTAGACAACTCCGTTTTCCCGGTTAAGATAATAGATTACCCCCTTTTCGGCATCAAGGCGGAAAGAGGAAAACTTCTCCTGATTTAATTGCTCTAAATCCGGCCTTAAAGGAAAAAGGATAACCTTATCCATGCGGCTTACCTTGCCTTCCTCCACGCTAATCTCCCCTTTCCAGGGATAATGTTGCGCTAATTCCAATTTAACTTTATAGGCCCCGGGAACAAGCTCCTGAATACTGGCCGGGCTCTTCTCGGGGATTAGTTTATTATTAAGATATATACTGGCTCCTTCGGGCTGGGTCTTTACATAAATCAACCCGGTTTTTACAAATTTAAAAGTATGCGGATTGAATTTATACCCTAAAGCAAAGGAGAGGATGAGGGGCAGTCCCCCAAAAAATAAAAACAGGCTTAAATAAAACAAAAAACCCCTTACTCTTTGGAAAGTAAACATTTCGCCAGTTCTTTCTCCAGCTTCAATAAAAGCCTTTTTTGTTTTGACCCAAACACATACCCGCCTATTCTCTTATCATTCCTTATTACCCGGTGGCAGGGAATAATCAACGGGTAAGGATTACGCTTTAGAATCTGGCCCACTGCCCGAAAGGCCCGGCTAGAGCCCGCTTTTTGCGCCACCCATTTATAGCTACGCACCTGGCCCAAAGGAATGCCTGAAACTACCTTATAAACCCTGGCTGCGAATGATTTCATCTTCCGATTAACGCTTTCTTGCGCAATAGATGGTGGTAAGCCAACGCGAATCTATGCGCCTCATCACGCACCCGGCGGATTAAATTTAAGGCCGGGGCATCCTTGGGAAAATTCAACGGCCGGCCCCTGCCGCTTGCGTAAACATACTCCTTTTTTTTGGCAATGCCGGCTAAAGGAAGGTCGAGGTTCAATTTTTTAAGCTCTCCGGATGCGCTTAAAAGCTGGCCCTTGCCTCCATCAATAAGCAACAGGTCCGGTAGAGCCTGGCCTTCCCTGACAAGCCGAGTATAACGCCGGCGCACCACTTCAGCAAGCATTTTATAATCATCAATCCCCTGAAAACTTTTTATGCGGAAGCGACGGTAATTGTTCTTATCCGGGCTGCCGTAATAAAAGCTTACCATTGAACCGACAGCGTAATGCCCGGAGATATTAGAGATATCAAACCCCTCAATCCTCCGCGGAAGATTTTTTAAGCCCAGCCTCTTCTTTAAATCCCCTAATTCTCTCTCGCGGCTAAGGCCGCTTGGGCCGCAAGCTATTTCAGATAAAACTGCAATCTGGTCGCGCACCCTGGCTGCCGCCTCAAAATCCATGGCCCTGGATTTATCCCGCATAAGCTCAGTCAATTTCCGGATCAGCAGATCCGCCTTGCCTTCTAAAATCAAAACAATATTATCAATTACCCGGCCGTATTCTTTTTGGCTGATCCCTCCAATACAGGGAGCGGGGCAAAGATTGATCCTGTGATAAATGCAGCTCTTCTTAGGCATGCGTTTGCACGAACGGTACGCGAAACTACCCCGGATAATCTTAAGGGCATTTTTCAGAAGCCCAACATTGGTATACGGGCCGATCGCGTCATCTTTCCTGCGCGTGATATATATCGCGGGAAAATCCTCCCGGGAAATTTTTACAAAAGGAAAACTCTTATCATCCCGCAAAGAGACATTGTACCTGGGTTTAAGTTCGCGAATAAGGCTGGCTTCAAGCAACAAAGCCATATCTTCGCTAGGAGAAAGCTTAAGCTGGAGATCCCTGGTTTTTTGCATAAGAGCGGCGGTTTTACTTGCCAGGCCCGGGGACAGGTAACTAAGCAGGCGCTTTTTTAATGCCTTGGCCTTGCCTACATAAAGCACTCCTCCTGCGGCATCGCGCATCAGGTAAACACCCGGGCTATCCGGGGCAGATAAAATCTTTTCTTTTAAAGTTTCTTGGTATTCCATAATGGCTGTCTAATATTTTTTCGGGCCAGCCAGGCTGCAAGCTCTTTAAGCTCCCTGACCCCGAAAATAAAACAAAAAATTATATAGGAGAGCGCCCCGCAAAACAATGCCCAGCCGAGATTTAATGCCCGATTAACCAGGAAACATACGGCTGCCATGCAAAAGGCAGCAGCCAGCATACGCAAGAAAGCAGGTAATATTTTATGCCCCCCAAAACCACCCAGCTTGGCCTTAAGCATAAAAAACAAAAATAAAAACGAGATTATCCCTGAAATGGAGGTAGCCAGGGCAAGGCCCCCTATTTTAAGCGGAAACATCAAAGCCGCGTTAAGAACAATATTCATGATCAGGGCGAGAAAGGCAATCTTGGTGGGGGTAACCGTATCCTTAAGCGCGAAAAAACAGGATTGCAATATCTTTGTGCCTGCGTAGGCGCATAAGCCTATGCTGTAAAAAAACAGGGCATTAGAAGTAAGCAGCCCGCTAGCCAGGTCAAACCTGCCTCCGCCAAAAAGAGTAAACACCAGGGGGCTAGCCAAAACCATAAAGACCGCGGTTGCCGGCAGCATCACAAAGAACACCGCGCGCAAACCCCAGGAAAGAGTAACTTTAAGATTCTCCCGGTCATCCTCTAATGCTTGGGTAGAAAAAGTAGGCAGGATTGCCTGCGCAAGGGCATTGCTGAAAATACCTATGGGAAACTGGATAAGCCGGTAAGAAAAATAGAGCACCGCTACCCCTCCCTCTCCGACAATCGCAGCTAATGAGCCGAAGATAGAATCCACGAAATTATTCAGCTGATAAATGCTTGAGCTGGCTAACCTGGGCAGCATCAATCTCCCGACCTGGATTGCCCCGGGATGATGAAAATATAAAGCGAGCTTCGGGAAAAAACCCTTCTTATATAAAACCGGGATCTGGATTGCCAGCTGCAGGATCCCGCCCACTAAAATACCGCATGCCAGCCCTTTGATCCCTTCTCCAAAGAGCAAGGCAAAAACAATTATGGAGATATTTAAAAGGCAGGGGGCAAATGCCGAAACAGTAAAATTCTTTAAAGAGTTAAGCACAGCCGTGGCATAGGCAGCCAGGCCGATAAGCAGGATATAGGGAAAGACAATCCGGTTTAGCCGAATAGTTGCTTCCAGCTTCTCCGGGGAGCTGATAAACCCCGGGGCAATCATGCGCACAAGAAGCGGAGAAAATATTACTCCCAAAATAGTTATTGCGCTAAGGATAACAACTAACAGGTTGAGCAGGACATTGGCCAACTCCCAAAACTCCTCTTTTGAGCGCTTGGCGCTATATTCGCTTAGCACAGGAACAATCGCGGCATTAGCCGCG
The DNA here is from genome assembly GCA_041645145.1 of Candidatus Omnitrophota bacterium. Taxonomy (GTDB): domain Bacteria; phylum Omnitrophota; class Gorgyraeia; order Gygaellales; family Profunditerraquicolaceae; genus UBA6249. Next base: position 3,707 of record JBAZQO010000016.1, on the reverse strand, counting down.
CCTTCCCCTACTAAATCCCGGAAAAGATTGGGTATGCGAAAGGCGATCACAAAAGCCTGGGCGTAGATGTAAACCCCGAATAACCTGGCAATAACCACATCCCTTACAAAACCCAGGATGCGTGAGGCAAGGGTAGCCAAACCGATAATAGTTGCCGAGCGCGCAACTGCCTGATTTTGGCTGCCTATTGGATATTTGCTTGTTGACATGGGTAATTAATTATGCTAATAATATTAACTTATGAAACTAACTCAACACCTGGCGCTAAGCGGAATTGCGCCGGTGTTGTCTAGGTAGACAAGGAGAATATATGCCAAGGCGCAGAACATCATTAAAAAGCAACCGCATAAATAAAAGAAAACATGCCCGTAATCTTAAAATCAAGCAGCAGCTTAAGAAAGCAATAAAGAAATTACAGGAGTTGCTCTCTGAAAAGAATAGCAGCGAAGCCAAAACATTTATTGCCAAGGTATTTTCCCAGTTGGACAAAGCGGCGAAAAAAAATATCATTCACCCGCGCACAGCTAACCGCAGAAAATCACGCTTAATGCGGCGTTTGAATAAGGGAGCATAAGCTAACTATTAGTTTTTCCAGCGCGCAGGCAGGCTTTAGCCTGCCTGTTTTTATTTCTATGTCACAGGTCAAAAGAAGCTTGAGTTTCTTCCTGGCTTCCGGGGTCTGGATATCCTGCCTCTCCCAGGCATAGCGCAGGCCTCCTAATATACGCTCAGGGACTTCTCCATTCCTCAGCATCTCGTTGGCCAGACGCAGGGCAAAATCGGCTTTTCTTAACTCAATCTGCCGGCTTAAGGCAAATGCGTCAGGGTTAACCGTCTCCTGAAAACGCATGATCTTGGCATACCCGGATATACCTTTAATAAACTCATCCTTATAATCATAGTGCTGGAAATCCAAAATCAGGACTAACTGTTTACGCGGATTTTTGGAATAAACGAGAAGGAAATCCCGGGATTCTTCATCCAGGGAATGCGCGTCTTTAATCACAATAATTCTTTTCGCGCTTTTTAGCGGAATGGCCAGGAATCTCTCCTGGATCTGCTTTAAGGTTGTTTCTTTGGCGTATAATGTGTCAGAGTTAAAATCCTGCAGCTCTTTGGGAAGGAATTCCTGTTTTATTTTCTTAAGCTGGATTTCTTTGGCCTGGACATCCTGGCCGATAAGTAGATAAACCATATTACCATTGCTCAACTGTGCGCTCGACGATGCGGCGGGCAAGATCCTCTATCGTATTGGTTACGGCAGCATCTTCGGTTATCTTAATCACATTCCCGGAGGCAAAGCTGGTAAAAAAAGAGTAATTGCCGTTAAAGCGATTCTCCTCCCAAACCAGCTTATTTTCCTTGCTGTCCCAGAGGCTTAAATTCACATAGATATTAATGCGGTATTCAGTAACATCGGTATTGCTGGTGTCATAGCTTAAAGGATCCTTGCGATACTCAACCAGCTCTCCTTTAAGCACCAAATCCGCCTGAGCCTCTTTTACCGGCTTAAGATTCCCGTCAAAAAGATACCGGTTAACCACCTTCCTGGTAATATCCGTCTCAAGCATCGGCCGGTAAATACGATACTTACCGGCGGAATAAGCTTCCTGGGTTATATCCACCTTGTTCAAGAATGGAGTTATATAAATTGTCCTGAATTTTCCGGAAAGCATGGAACGGGTAGTATAGCCACAGCCCATTAAAAGAGTGACTAGCAGACAGCCTGTAACAGCCAGGGAAATAAAAATCTTATTTTTCATTTTTACGCTCCATTATCTGCAATTTTGCCGCAGCTTGAGCAGCCCAAGGGCTCTCTGTGTAATTATTCACTATATCATTATAATATATCTTAGCTGAACCAAAGGCTTTTTGTTTCTCATAGAACTGGGCGATATTATAACTTGCCTCTGCCTCTTTCTCCCTGATGCTGCCGATATTCTTTTCGGCATCAAGGGAAAGCACGGCATCCGGATGTTCTTTTACAAATTCTTCAAACTTCTCCTTTGCCTCCTGTGCCGCCCCCTGATCATAAGCAGGGCCTTTGGAGAGGCTCGCGCGGCATGAGGCGATCTGGAATTTTGCCGCAGCAGCCCATTCACTGTCCGGATAGCGCGAAACTACTTTGTTAAACTCCTCCTCCGCTTCGTAATAGCGCAACAAACCCTTTAAAACCAAACCTAACTTATACTGCGCTTTGGGAGCCAAGGAGCCGTAAGTAGAGTTTTCTACCACCTTGCCGAATATCTCAATCGCCGGGTTCTCCACGGGCAGGGTTACACCAAGGGCTTTACGCTTTGCTCCTGCCATAAATTTCTCGGCAATCTTATACTCCCGCTCGATAACCTCCTGGATGCGTTCGGAAAACGGGTATTTATCGATCACCATCTGATACGCCTGATAGGCTTCGTATAATTTACCCTGCTCCTCCTCGGTCAGGCCAAGATAATACTGGCCTTCCGCAGCCTCTGCTGATTTAGGATAGGCCTTAAGCAGTTTGCGGAATTCGCGCTTGGCCTCCTCATACTTCTTATTATCATAAAATGATTTTGCATAAGCAAACTGCTCCTTGGGATTATCCTTGGGCATGTTCTTGGGATTGATCCATTTCCCTGTTTTAGGGGTCCAGATCCAAAAGGAGTAAACCGGCTGGATAGAGAGGGAAAAAATGATTAACAGACCTAAAATTATACGTCGCATAATATTATGAATTTAGCATAGCCTAACAGCTTTGTCAAAGATAAAAATAGGCAAAGGGGACCCGGATAATTGCGGCGTTTATATTCAAAAGCAGGGTGATGAGCATGGCGGTGGTTGTGCTAAAAAGTCCGGCCAGGAGAGGGCAAAATAATCCGCACAAAACCAGGGTAAAGCCGCATAAGGTAATCAGTCCGGCCAGCGGCACAATCAAAATGTTAGCCAAAACAGTTACCGGGGCAATAATACGGAAGTTATAAGCAATAATCCCCAATGTCCCTATCCAAGCGGAAAAAGAAACCAGCAAGCCATCGCAGATAAATCTCAATACTTTGCTCCTGCAATCCCTGATGCGCAAAAAGTCCTGGAGCCTTGGATAAAGATAAACGATCGCCGCTACACTGGCAAAAGACAACTGAAAACCGACATCAAAAAGCTGGCCGGGGTTGATTATCAGGATAAATAAAGCGGCGCAGGCAAGGGAATTATATATATCCGGGGCCCTTTTAAAAAGATAGGCGAGCAGAAAAACTATCCCCATAACCGTAGCGCGTATAACCGGATTGCTTGCGCCTGTGATCAAGCAATAAATAAGCAGGCAGATTACTGCCGGGATAATGCGCGCCTTACGCCGGATACGCACAATCTTCAACAACAGGTTGATAATAAATGCGACGATAGCCACATTAAATCCGCTGACTACCAGAATATGTACGGTGCCGGATTTAACCATGGAATTATTTACCAACCAGGGAATGCCGCGCCTTTGGCCTAAAACCATGGCAGAGAGAATGCTCGCCGGTAAATCCGGAAGATACCGGCTGATAACCTGCTCCATCCTCTCGGCTAGCCAGAATGAAAAACCTGCTAATTTTGAGCCGCTGCTTCCACCCTGCCGGATCATCTGCCGGGCCTCTTTTATGCGCATCAATAAATAGATGCCCTGGCGCGCCAAAAATTCTCTATAACCCTGCCTGCCGGTATTAAAACTATACGGCCGGCGCAAACTG
>JBAZQO010000015.1:0-25977 GCA_041645145.1 Candidatus Omnitrophota bacterium | reverse complement strand
ACCGCCATATTTTTTCTTTTTAAAGGGTGCCTGCCGATAGGCGCCTCGATAACATCCTCATCAAATTCCAGGCGACCGCTGACTATGGCAATATATTTGCGCGCGATACTGTGTTGGGCAAATTGCCGGGATAGTTTTAAGTGACTGGCATTATTTTTAGCAATAACCAGAACCCCGCTGGTTTCTTTGTCCAGGCGGTGCACAATGCCGGGGCGATTCTTATTAATATCGGAAAGCTCTTTAAAACGGCCAAGCAGGGCGTTAACTAAAGTGTGCTGGCGGTTACCCGGGGCCGGATGCACCACTAATCCGGGCTGCTTATTAATAATTGCCAAATCATTGTCTTCATAAATAACCTCAAGGGGTATCTGTTCAGCCTCAAGGCCCACCGTTTCTTTCTCCGGCAAAATTAGCCGGATATTTTCTCCTGTTTTTACTTTATGATTAGCTTTATTGACAGGGCATGAATTTATGGATACCTTTCCCTGGAGGATAAGCTTCTGGATATTCGTGCGCGACAGCCCCAGATTATTCTGCTCGGCATAATCCGTTAATAATAAATCCAGGCGCCTGGCCGCCTGCGCCTGGGGAACCTGCAAAATTAATTCTTCCCTACGGAGCATACTTGTCTTTTCAGGCGGCATTTTTCTTAAATAATAACTCCCAGCTTAATAAAAACGCGCCTATGGTTATGGCGGAATCCGCCAGGTTAAAAACCGGCCAGACACGGAAATCCAGGAAATCAATCACAAAACCAAAACGCAGCCGGTCGATAAGATTGCCGGCGCAGCCTGCTAAAATCAGGCTTAAGTATATGCTGGAAAGGAATGATCTTTTTTTATTTTTAAGGTAATAAAAAATAAGCGTTATGGCAAAAATCGAGATAAGCACGAACATGAGCAGCTGATTCTTAAGTATGCCAAAGGCTGCCCCGCGATTATATACAAGCGACAGATTCAGGAAATCTTTTATAAGGATTACTGGTGTATTTAACTGCAGGAATCTTGTGGCAAGAAATTTGGTGAGCTGGTCTAAAAAAAGGACGCTGATAACGATGACGGGAATCATCCGATAAATCTAATAAATTAGAGCTATTATTTTTTTTCCTTTTTCTCCTGGCACTTAATACAGAGACGGGCAGAGGGGACCGCTTTTAACCGGACTTTGGAAATACGGCCCTTGCAGGAATCGCAAATGCCGAAAAAGCCATCCTCTATCCTCTTCAGCGCGTCATCCAGCTCATAGAGGGATTTTCTTTCGTTGGAGGCCAGGCTAAGCGAGAACTCCCGGTCATAATTATCGGTGGCTACGTCGGCCATGTGATACGTATATCCGGAGGTGTCGCCGGAGGCCTCTTTTTGCGACTTCTTTAAGGTATCGTCGGATATATGCTTAAAATCATCAAGCACCTCTTCCTTTTTTTCAAGGATGGCCTTTTTAAAATCCTTTAACTCTTTTTTGGTAAATTTCTTCACTTTACTTTCCCCTTATAGCCGCCAGGCACTTGTCGCAAATCAAAGGATGCTCTTTGTCCCTGCCTACCTGGAGGGAATAATTCCAGCAGCGCGGGCACTTTTGGCCTTCTGCCTTAGCTACTTCCACAGAAAGCTCAAGCGGGTTATCCGCCTTAAACACAACCTCAACCTGGGAAACCTTAAAAATCTCAACCAGCTCATCCTTGAAGCTTTGTAAGAATGTATAACGATCCCGGGTTTTTGTCAATATATTTATTTGCGCGTCAAATGAACTGCCGATTAAGCCCTGGCTGCGTTTCTCTTCTAAGGCCGCGGTAACAGCAGGCAGCAGATCTATTACCTTCTCTTCCAATTCCTTATGTATATGCGAGCATTTTACTTCGCCATTATCCATTTCCTGCAGCATATCTGCGGCATCCGGCCAATCTAAAAGGTGTACACTTGGAAGAAAGCTGTATTTTTTTTCTTTAGGTATATGCTGCCAGATTTCTTCAGCAGTAAAAACCAAAATAGGAGCCAATATTCTCACTAAAAAGTCCAACAGCTGGTAAATAGCTGTCTGGGCTGCCCTGCGTTCCCTGGAATTGGCGCCTGCGGTATAGAGCCTGCCTTTAACCATATCGAGATACAGCGCTGATAGCTTTTCATTGCAAAAATCATAAATGCCCTTGTAGGCTTTATGAAATTCGAATTTATCATAGCCGTGATCGCCCACCTCGGCCAATACGGATATGCGCTCATATAATATCCACTTATCGATTGATTTTAATTCTTCATATTTAACCTTATCTGTATCCGGATTAAAATCATATAAATTGCTCAAAATAAACTTGGCGGTGTTGCGGATTTTGCGGTAAGCCTCAACCATGCGCGATAAAATTACCGGTGAAATACGGATATCCTCATTATAGTCGCTTGAGGCAACCCACAGCCTGACAATATCTACCCCGGAATTTTTGATTATATCCTGGGGGGCGATGACATTACCCAGGGACTTGGACATCTTCTTCCCCTGGCCATCCACAACGTGGCCATGGGTCAATACACTTTTAAAAGGAGATTTTCCGTCTATACACATAGCCGGAATCAATGAAGACTGAAACCACCCGCGATGCTGATCCGAACCTTCCAGGTATAATGCGCAAGGAACCCCGCCTAATTCTTTGCGCTTTTTAAGCACTACCTGGCTGCTTACCCCGGAATCAAACCAGACATCCAGTATATCTGCGCCCTTGGTAAAATCCCGGCTGCCGCAGGAACATTCAAGGCCTGCGGGAAGAAAATCTGAAAGTTCCCGGATAAACCAACAATCCGTTCCCTCCTTAGCGGTAAATTCCATGTATTTTTCAATAACCCCGGGGTCTAAAAATTCATTATTACACTTTTTACAAATCAACGCAGGGATAGGTACGCCCCAATACCTCTGGCGGGAAAGGCACCAGTCCGGACGCAACTCCACCATACTGTAAATCCTCTCCTTGCCTGATCCGGGAATAAATTCTATTTTATCCTTGATCTCGGCAAGGACCTTTTTGCGTAAATCTTTATGGTCAATCTTTAAGAACCACTGGTTAGTTGCACGGAAGATAACCGGATGCTTACACCGCCAGCAATGCGGATAGGAATGCTGTATTTTGCCGGACAAAAGCAGCAGCCCCTGCGCCTGTAATTTATCTAATATCACCTGATTGGCATCATAAATATTCATGCCTTTAAATTCGCCGGCATTGGCATCAAAATTGCCTTTTGCGTCAACCGGCATAACAATATCCAATTTATATTTCATGCCGGTCTGATAATCTTCTATGCCGTGTCCGGGAGCTGTATGCACCAGGCCGCTTCCATCCTCTGCTGAAACGTAATTTGCCGAAACCACCCTGCCCTTACGCAAACCAAACGGATGCCCGTAAACCAGGCCTTCGAGTTCCCTGCCCTTAAATTCCCTGATCACCTCGTATTTCTCGATTCCCAATGAAGGTAAAACCTGCATCCTGAGATTAGCGATGATAATATTGCCTTTGTCAGTTTTCAAATAAGAATAAACAAAATCAGGATGGACAGCTACCGCCACATTGGCGATCAATGTCCAGGGAGTCGTGGTCCAAATAACCAAATAGCTTTCATTTGATAAAACTTTGCTCTCTTCTAATTTGAATTTTACAAAGAGAGACGGCGAAGTATGCTCTTCGTATTCAACCTCGGCTTCAGCCAATGCGGTCTCGCATTTAAAACACCAATTAACCGGCTTAAGCCCGCGCACGATATAACCCTGCTTGTTTAATTCGGCAAGGGCAGCGACAATACCCTCCTCGTATTCATGGCTTAAAGTCAAATATGGATTATCCCATTCTCCGAATATCCCCAGGCGCTTAAACTCCTCCCTCTGGATATCCACATATTTCATCGCGTACTCGTGGGCTTTTTTACGGAAGGCTATCCGGTCAATCTGGTATTTATTGATTTGCAGTTCTTTGAAAAGGGCATGCTCAACCGGCAGCCCGTGACAATCCCAGCCCGGCACATAAGGGGAATCAAAACCCCGCATGGTCTTATATTTTATGATTATATCTTTAAGGGTTTTATTCAGGGCGTGGCCGATATGGATATTCCCATTGGCATAAGGAGGCCCGTCATGCAAAACATATTTGCCTTTAGGATGCGTTTTCTTGCGGATCAACCCGTAAATATCCTTTTCCTGCCAATCCTTTAGTAAGAGTGGCTCCCTGCCGGGCAGATCCGCCTTCATGGGGAAATCCGTTTTGGGCAAATTCAGAGTATGTTTGTATTCGGTGTTATCGGACTTCATTTTACATATTTACCGATTATAATATTTAAATCTTTCTTAATCTTAGCAGGGATAAACTTTCTGTCGGTAATAATGGCACGTTTAAGGGCGTCTTTACAGCCGCAGTTTCTTTCCGGCTTAATATTCTTGATCACCGCTAAGAGTATGCGTTTTGCATTCTCAGTATTCTTATGTAAATTCTGGATTATCATATCAATGGTTACGCTTGCATGATGCGGATGCCAGCAATCATAATCCGTGACTGAGGCTAAAGTGGCGTAGCAGATCTCTGCCTCCCGGGCTAATTTGGCCTCGGCAAAGTTGGTCATCCCGATCACATCCATCCCCCAGCTGCGGTAGAGTTTTGACTCGGCTAAAGTAGAAAATGCCGGGCCCTCCATATTGATATAAGTTCCGCCGTTATGTATATTTAAATTTAAGCTTTTACCTGCCTCATATACCAGGCTGCGCAATTCTTCGCAGACCGGATGCGCGAATTCAATGTGCGCTACTATGCCATTGGTGAAAAAACTTGTATCCCTGGCGTAATTGGTCCTGTCCACAAACTGGTCTACCGCTACGAAATCCATGGGCTTGAAATCTTCCCGCAGGCTTCCGCAGGCAGTGACCGAGATGATCCTGTCCACTCCGAGCTTTTTCATAGCAAAAATATTGGCGCGGTAATTTATGTGGCTGGGGGATAAGCGGTGCCCCACATCGTGGCGCGGCAGGAATACTACCTCTTTATCTTCTAAAGTACCGAGTATAAATTTTCCCGAGGGCTCTCCGAAAGGAGTCCCTAGCTTCAACTCTTTCTTGACCTTTATTCCCTCAATCTTGTATAATCCGCTTCCGCCGATAATCCCGATACGACTCATTTAATATCTCCTTTTGTTTTTTTGGCTTATCTCCCGTCCCTGCCTTATCTCGCTAGGTAGGGACAGTCCCCTTCGGGGACAGTCCCTACTGCCCTGATAATTCTTTTGACCGCCTGACTGCTGCTTTAACCGCTTCTGTTAACGACCCGGTAGCATGTAAAGCCTCTAAGCCGGCTTGAGTAGTTCCTCCTATTGAAGTAACTTTCACCCTTAGATCCTCCGGGGTTATTTCCAATCTTTCCATTATATTCAGAGTTCCGGTAGTGGTTGATGCAGCAACTAACGCGGCCAATCTTTTACTAAACCCCTCATTTTCAGCAGCCGAAGAAAGTTCTGGGATAAAATGTTTCCGGATATAATTTTTCCATTCTGACTTCGGCATATCTTTAACTAAATCGCATAAGAAACCAGGTCCACTTCCAGCAACGGCAGTAGCGGTATCCATCAAATCTTCGGATATAACAAAAACTTTCCCTAAATATTTAAAAAGCTTAAGAACAAAACTTATATCCTTATCGGTAGCAAATGCGCCCTTGCAAATAGAGGTGGTACTTTGTCCGATTTTAGCTGCCAGGTTCGGCATTACTCTGACTACCCTGACCTGGCCTAAAATATTTTCTATATATCCGGTAGTAATACCCGCGGCAATAGATATGATCAGCTTGTCTTGCGCGCTGTCTTTAATTTCCGCCGTAACCTGCTGGAAATCCTGGGGTTTTATTGCTAAAATAATTGCCTGGCTTTGCTTAAGCAGGTGCGGGATGTCCGATGCTATTTTTATGCCGGTTAAGCCCTTGGTCTTTGTCGCGTCTTTTTCAAATACCAAGACCTCATACTTTGATTTAATCCTTTCGGCAATTGCCGAACCCATAGTGCCGAATCCGATGATCCCGATCTCTTTTTTCAAGAAATTAAACATTTTTATGAAATATCGCCCTGCCGATCCTGATTATATCCGCGCCTTCTTCTATGGCTACCTCAAAATCATCGCTCATACCCATGGAAAGCAACCATTCCGGATTTAAGCTATCCCGCAGCTTACGCAGCTCTGCAAAATACGGACGAGCAGCCTGCGGGTTATCCCCAAGAGGAGCAATGGTCATCAGCCCTCTTACCTTTATGTTGTTGAACTTAAGCATTTGAGCGCAGGCATCCGAAATCGCCTCGGGGGAAAAACCAAACTTAGTGCTTTCCGGAGAGGTTTTTACCTCTAAGAGCACATCCTGCACCTTGTTTATCTTAGCTGCCTGCTTATTGATCTCCTGCGCTAAACCGATGCTGTCCATAGAATGGATAAGGTCAAATATCCCTACCGCATCCTTTGCCTTATTTGACTGCAGGTGGCCGACCATATGCCATTTTAGCATCTCGCGCTTCGTTTGGGGCATGCCGCTGTATTTCAAAAGAGCTTCCTGAACCCTGTTCTCGCCGATATCTTTGATTCCTGACCCGACTGCCTCTTCTATCTCGGCAAGGGAGCGGCCTTTAGCCACGCAAACCAGGGTGATTTCTTCCGGATTACGCTTAATTTTCGCACAAACAGCGTCAATCCGCTCTCTAAGCTTCTGAATATTTTCGTTAATCATAACTGAATCAATATATTATACACAATAAAATCCGAGGGTCAACTCAATAATAGGGAGAGGCGGGTCCTGCTTGCTCAAGCCACCTCGCCGTGCTCACTTACGTTGCGCGCGGCAAGGGCCTCGTCTTGAGCAGTCACCCGCTCTTCAGGTATATTCCTACAGTTGTTGTTTAAGTGTGTAAATATCCTATCGATAATAGGGTGGGTTTAACCGACGGGCAAATACCGAATAGACGATTATCACCTAAGAATTAAGTATTGTGTGTCCCCGGAATTAATTGGCACAGCCTTGCTGCTTCTATTTGAGTTATATGTTTATCCAAAGCCCTGCGTATTATATGAAGCCTTTTAAATTCTTCCTGAGTCATTGCAATAATGTCCTCTCCTGCCATAACAGCCTCCTTCTAAAAAGGCAATTATAGCATCTTTGGAATAGGACATTTCTAAATTGGTAGAATACGACATTATCATATGGGGATTACAGACTAAATCTGAACCTTTTGCCGCAGGGAAAGGTAGAACCCTTCTTATAATAGGACTTGGAACATTTAATGGTATCCCTACTTATTCAGTTTGGATAAATGCGCTTTAAAATCTGCCCTATCATCGTTGAGCTTTGTAATCGCCTGGAACAAATCAGGATTATTGAAATTTACTGGATCATGCATTGCTGTTTTTAAATCCTTCCTGAATGTTCTCGTATCATCACGTAGTAACAGCTTGTCTTGCCTTACAACGTTAGTAGCCTGCTTAAACTCAATGCGATCATTCCTAAGAGTAGCCTTGTCTCCCGCCAACTTTATTTTATCATCGCCAAGCTTTGCGAGGTCTTGCGCCAGTTTGTTTGTATCATTTATTTTTCTATCATAGCGAATGGCTTGCAAGTCCTGGCGTATCGCTATCCTGTCCTGGCTCACAACGCCTAAACCCTGCTTCACTTCTAGCTTTTCATTCTTGAGATTAACAACCCCCTGATTTAAGGTTGTTCGGCCGGAGTTAATCTTGGTGGAAATCTCTATTAAATCCCTATTATTGAAATCGTCCGGGTTAGGATTTTGAATCATAGTTTTCATGAGTTTATTTATGGCTCTTAAATCCTGCTTCACTTCCCTTTGATGTAGAATAATATGATTGAGCGAGATGGAATTCTTGCCAGGCATTGTTTGACCGGCGTAGTCATTAGATCTAGTTGAACTGGTTACACTCCTGTCCGCATATCCGGACAACCCGCTCTTATTATGTTCCCTAGCTTGAGCTTCAAGAGTAAATGCAAAAAGCGCCGATGCGGATATTAACGCGGCAAAAATAAACAATTTCTTCCCCATTTTTTCCTCCTTATTTTATTCTTGAATTTACCCTTTTATTGTTAAGTGTAACATATACAATATTGATTTTCAAGGCGGATTCGGCTTTTTTTGAAAGCGGTTTCAAAAGAGGTCTCTTTAATATGAATAAAATAACCTCTATTCCGGTAATACCCGCATTTGTTGAGGGAGTCCCCGTAAACGCTATCGATAATAGGGTGGGTTTAACCGACGGGCAAATACCGAATAGACGATTATCACCTAAGAATTAAGTATTGTGTGGACTTGCCCGGAATTACAAGGCACCTACTCTATTTTTCGGATTAAGGGTAAACAAAGAAAGCTGGTTAAGGCAGACAAGACAATCAGCCATTTTAAACCGACCAGCGGAAGCAGGAATGCGCCGGATAAATTGCTGGCTACCCCAGAGAGATTATTTATGCTGCAGAGAAGCGCGAATGATGTTGCCTCAAGGCCTTTAACGGAGTGCCGGGCCATAAAATCCATAACCATCAGGAATATAAACATCCCTAAAAAACTGTAAAACACATCATAGATCACTGCTGATACCGGCGTATAATACAGATAACTTAATGAAGTCAGGGCTCCCAGAAAAACAGAATAATAAAGCCACTTCTTGATATTTATCTTCTGGCTGAACTTATAATACAAAAGAGAGCCGATAACCCCAAATAGCGTACTTATCGTGCCCAGGGTCCCGATCCACATCTTACCCCATTTAAAGCTGTCGCGCTGGATAAAGAACAGCGGGGTGCCAAAAGAGGGAGAATATTTATATAAAAATATAAACAAACCGATAATCAATATCCTCTTGTCGCTAAAAAGCTTTTTTAAATCGCTAAGCAACGTCGAATGCTTTTGTTCTACCTGTTCCTCCCGGTAAAAATATGCCGGCAAACCAACAAGCAGATAAACCGGAATTAAACACAAAAAACCTATCTGGTAGCCCCATTTCTCGGCAATAAAGGCCCCGCCAATACCCGTAATCAACCCGGCAACAAGTAATGATACCCACTGGATACTCTGGATCTTCCCGGTTGCCTGATACTTCTTTCCCTCCACGCACATAATCCCGTCAACTGCCACGTCGCGAAAAGCCGCGTTGCCGGAATTAATCACCAGCAGCGCCACTAAAAGTATAAGCGGCATCTGCATGAGCCCTAAAAATAACGCAAAAACAATATCTAATGCCAGCGATATGAATATCCAGGCCCTCTTGCTTAAAAAATTATCAATGACATAACCGATCAGCGGCTTGACCAGCCAGGCAAAGGTAATGATGCTGCCGATAATCATTATCTTTTCAGCCGAGAAGTGTAATGACTCTTTAAGATAATAAAACAGCCCCTGGTTAGGCAGGCCTTCTATGCCTTGCGTAAAATAGACCGCGCTGCTTAAGGCAAAAACCCAGAATAGTTTTTTATTTTTCATATAGTTGAGCCGCTCAATTAGGAATAAAAGGGGACGGTTCTATTTTTCTAGGATTGGCTTGGAAAAAATAGAACCGTCCCCTTTATTTGCTTTTATTTGGCTTTTTCTGCCGCAGGTACTACCTTCTCTGCCGACAAGGGAGCCGATGGCGCAGCTTCTGTTTTTGCCGCTTGAGACTTGACATTGCGCATCAATGACTTACTCTGCCTTACCGATAAAACCGCAAGGCTCAGGCAGGTTAAGAAAAAAACTATGGACATAATCGTAGTTGTACGCGTAAGAAAAGCATTGGTCTTGGTGCCGAACATCGATTCAACCCCGGCAAAACTTTCCACTAACCCCGCACCCCTGCCACGCTGGATCAAAACCAAGGTAATTAAAATCACGCAGGCAATTACATGGACTGTAATAATTAATGTCATCATTTCTTAACCTCGCTGGCTTTTGTCACAATTGCCGTAAATGAGTCTATTTTTAAGCTTGCCCCTCCCACCAATGCCCCGTCAACATCAGGCTTGGCGATCAACTCCGCGATATTCTCGGGCTTGACACTTCCGCCGTACTGGATCCTGACGCACTCGGCGACATCATCTCCATAGCTTTTCCTTAACAAGCCACGGATATATTTATGCGCCTCCTGCGCCTGCTGGTCGGTCGCGGTCTTACCGGTTCCGATCGCCCAGACCGGCTCATAAGCAATAACAGTTTTAAGCATAAGCTCTGCGCTTATCTCCTGCAGCCCGTTTATTATATGGCTTTGGATTACCTCAAATGTTTTATTGGCTTCTCTTTCCTGCAGATTCTCTCCTACGCAGAGTATCGGGGTAAGCCCGTGCTTTAAGGCTGCTTTTAATTTCTTATTTACCGTCTCATTGGTCTCGCCAAAAAACTGCCTGCGCTCAGAGTGGCCGATAATAACATACCGGCAGCCTGCCTCCTTTAACATTGGAGCGGAGATCTCGCCGGTAAAAGCCCCCTCATCCTGCCAATGCATATCCTGGCCGCCTAAGCCGATATCCGATTCGCTTAAGACCTCGGCTATTTCGCTTAAAGCAGTAAATGGCGGACAGAGGACTACCTCCACCGCCGCAAAATCCAGCTTGAAAAGCTCACGCTTCAGGCCATTGGAGAGCTCAATAGCCTCGGTAATATTTTTGTACATCTTCCAGTTTCCGACAATAATTGTTTTTCTCATGGCCTGTCCGTAAGCGCTGCGATCCCGGGAAGCGCTTTGCCCTCCAGGAATTCCAGGCTTGCCCCTCCGCCGGTGGAAATATGCGTCATCTTGTCCTCCAGCTTAAATTTAGCAATCGCTGCCGCGGTATCCCCTCCGCCGATTATGGAAATAATTTTTAAATTAGCGATAAATTTAGCTATCTCCTGCGTTCCCTTGTTAAAGGCATCCATCTCAAAGATCCCCAAAGGCCCGTTCCAGACGATAGTCTTGGCTGATTTTAACTTTGCCTGGAATAATTTAATTGTCTCCGGGCCTATATCCACGGCAATCTTGCCATCAGGGATATTTTCTCCCACCACTTCAATTTTGGCATTAGGATCGATATTATCCACCACCACGTTATCAACCGGCAGCAGGATCTCTTTATTTAACTGCTTAGCCTTCTCTAAGATTGATTTAGCTAAATCCAGTTTATCTTTTTCTAATAGGGAATTGCCAATCTGCTTTCCTTCTGCCTTTAAAAATGTATAAGCCATTCCGCCGCCGATAATTATCGCATCGCACTTAGGCAGCAGATTCTCAATAACCCCTATCTTATCCGAAACCTTGGCTCCGCCTAAGATAATCATAAACGGCTTTTGCGGATTGCTCACGGCTTCGCCTAAATATTTGATCTCTTTCTCCAAAAGGAAACCGGCTGCCGATTTCAGGAAATGCGTGACACCTTCGGTTGAGGCATGCGCCCGGTGGCTGGTGCCAAAAGCATCATCAACAAAAACATCAGCTAAAGAAGCCAGTTGCCTGGCAAAATTCGCGTCATTTGCCTCCTCCTCGGCATGAAAACGCAAATTCTCCAGCAAGATCACCCTCTCCTTTGACTTATCAATATCCTGTCTAATATTAGCGTTCACTGCGCAGGAGCGCGTACCGGCCTCTCCGATAGGGCCGGGTGCGCAATCATCTAGGAAAAACACATCCTGACCCAGAAGCTCCTTTAAACGCGCTGCCACGGGTTTTAGACTGTATTTTGCCACTGGCTTGCCATCCGGCCGGCCTAAGTGGCTGATAATCACTAATTTCTTAGCCCCCTTCTCTAAAATATATTTTAGAGTAGGTAAAGTCGCGCGGATACGCGTGTCGTCGGTAATATTAAGGCCGGCATCCTGCGGCACATTAAAGTCCGCGCGCACCAACACTGTTTTATTTTTCAAATCAATATCTATTAGAGTTAATTTTGCCATATATTATTACAAACCCTTTTTAACAATATACTCGCACAGGTCCACCACGCGATTAGAATAACCCCATTCGTTGTCGTACCAGGAAAGCACCTTCACGAAATCATCCTGAATAACTTTAGTGCACTTGCCGTCAACCACCGAGCTTAACAGGCAGTGGTTAAAATCCACTGAAACCACCGGGTCCTCAGTGTATCCGAGTATCCCTTTCATCGCGCCTTCCGAGATTGCCTTAAACGCCGCATTCAATTCTTCAACAGTAACTTTTTTGGCCAACGTCGCAGTAAGATCAACTACCGAAACATTCGGCGTAGGCACGCGGATAGCAAAACCATCCAGCTTGCCTTTTAACTCCGGGATAACCAATGATATTGCCTTGGCAGCTCCGGTTGATGTAGGGATCATGGAAACCGCGGCAGCGCGGGAGCGGCGTAAATCCGAATGCGCCATATCCTGCAACCTCTGGTCATTGGTGTAGGAATGAATCGTGGTCATTAACCCTTTGACAATACCCCAATTATCATTCATCACCTTGGCGATGGGAGCAAGGCAGTTAGTGGTGCATGAGGCATTGGAGATCACATGATGATTCTTGGGATCATACTTTGATTCATTTACACCCAATACGATTGTTATATCTTCCCCTTCGGCAGGAGCGGAAATAATAACCTTTTTAGCCCCGCCGCGGGTAATATGGTTCTCCGCGCCCTTTACCGCTTTACCTTTCTTATTCACTCCGTCTTTCTTAATGGTAAATAAGCCGGTGGACTCAATCACAATCTCAACCCCTAAATCTTTCCAGGGTAACAGAGCAGGGTCAGTCATTTTTAAGACTTTGATCTCTTTCCCGTTTACCGTAATCACGTCATCGGCAGTCGCATTGACATCCCCGTTAAAACGCCCATGCACAGAATCATATTTAAAAAGATAGGCATTGCTTTTGGCATCGGTCAGATCATTGATCGCCACCAGCTCTATATCTTTGCTCTTCTTCTCTAAAATTGCGCGTGCCACCAGGCGCCCGATCCTTCCAAAACCATTGATACCCACTTTTACTGCCATTGGAATTCCTCCTTTTAGTCTTTTACGGCTTTTAGATACTGCGCGGCTAATTCAGGCGAGGTTTGATCAAGGTAGAAACCGGTTCCCCATTCAAAACCTGCAACTTGCGTCAGCTTAGGCATAATCTCCATATGCCAATGGTAATACTCCACGTCACTTTCGCCATTAATAGGCGCAGAATGAATTATATAATTATATGACAAGTTTACAAATACTTTTTTTAATTTTGTCAGAGTCTCCTTTAAGATCTGCGCTAATGCCGAAACCTCATCGCCCGATATATGGCAGAAATAACCGCTGTGCTTCTTAGGCATGATCATGATCTCAAAAGGAAACCGGGAAACAAACGGGCAAAATGATATAAAATACTTATTCTCCAGAACTATTCTTACCTTGTCTGTGATCTCCTGGCGGATAATATCGCAGAATATGCAGCGCTCGCGGTAATTATAATAACCCCGCGCCCCACGAATCTCTTCCAGCGCGTTCTTAGGCGCCATGGGAAGGGCGATTAACTGCGTATGCGGATGCTCAAGAGAGGCCCCGGCCGGCGCGCCATAGTTGCGGAAGATCATAATATATTTAAAACGCTTGTCTTTTTTTAAATCCGCGCAGCGAACACCACACATCATAAGGTAACTTTCGATTTCCTGAACCAGGAGTTCCGGGATATCCTTATTATGATACGGGCTTTCAATTAAAACCTCATGCGCGCCTATACCGTTTGACATATCATAGATACCCAGGCCCCGGCGGTCAAGCTTCCCTTCAATCTGTAAAGCCGGGAATTTATTAGCGACCACGCGCACCTGCCAACCCGGGGTATTGGCTGCTGTGCCGGGATCGCGAAAACAACTGATCTCAGGCGGAGTCATGAATTCATTGCCGTAACAAAACGGGCACAACCCGCCGGAAGGAATATTCTGTTCATATTCGAAATCTTCCGGCTTATTCGGATGATCCGTATCCACGATCACCCAACGGCCCACTACCGGGTCCCTTCTTAGTTCTGCCATTAGACTTGGACCTCTCTTAAGAATTTCGCGGTTTCCTCCGGAGGAAGCGGGCAGATGTAAAAACCCGTGCCCCACTCAAAACCGGCGACCTTGGTTAACCGGGGCATAATCTCAATATGCCAGTGATAATCATAATCAATAGTTTTCCAGTAACCGGCTTTTTGCCTGCGAAAAGGCGCGGTGTGGATTATATAATTATAATCCGGGTCATTTAGCCCCTTCTTTAATTTTAAAAGCACGGTTTTAAGCACGCGGCTGAGGTTCCTCACGGACTCCGCGTCCATACAGGTATAATCGCTGCAGTGCCTTTTGGGCAAAATCCAGGTCTCAAAAGGAAAACGCGCGGCAAAGGGGCTAACCGCCACAAACCCGTCTAATTCCAGGATCACGCGTTCTTTCTGGACAAGCTCCTGCTTGATCAAATCGCAGAACACGCACCTTTCATGATAATCGTAATAAAGCCGGGCGCCTGTTAGCTCCTCTTTTACGCGTTTGGGGTTAACCGGGGTGGCGATCAACTGCGAACGCGTATGCTTTATTCCGCCTCCGCCGGCGCCCTTGCCATAATTTTTAAACACTAAAACATATTTAAAGCGGGTGTCTTTTCCCAGGTCGGTAATCCTGTCGGAATAACAATTAAGCACCTTGGTAATCTGCTCCTCGCTTAAATCCGCCATATTGGCGATATGCTGGTTAGTCTCAACCACGATCTCATGTGCGCCCACACCATTCATCACATCATAGAGGCCGTTTCCGCGGCGGTCAAGGTCACCTTCAATCCTTAAGAATGGGGAGATACTGGGGACAACGCGCAGGTCCCAACCCGGGCCATTACGAGTAGGGTTACGCGGCCGTATCGCGTAGACTTCAGGAGGAGTGTTTTCCTCTTTGCCTTCGCAAAACGGGCAAAACAAATCCTCCTTCTCATCCTTAACCTGGCTGGAAAACTGGTCAGGCCGGAGGGCTCTCTCGGTGGAGATAATTACCCATCTACCTATAACTGGATCTTTCCTTAATTCTGGCATAGAAAAATATTATAACAGAAGAGCCCGGAGTTTCAACTCTTTTTTCCTAAGATTTCTCCTGTAGTAAGCTTATGGCCCATGACAAAACTCTGCGCGCTCATGCGTTTTGCAGCCTCAAGCTGCAGCTCTTTAATTTCCAGGAAACCCCGCCCCGCGGCTACAACAATGCCATGTTTATCCGCCCTGACCACCTCGCCGCAAACAGGCTTATGATTAGGGAATATCGGCAGAATATCCGCCTGGAATATCTTGAGCATCTTCCCGCGGTAACTGGTAAACGCGCCCGGCCAGGGCAGAACCCCTCTTATCTGGTTATGGATATCCCCGGCAGGGGTATTCCAGTCAATTAAGCCGTCTTCTTTTTTCAGCTTGGGGGCTAAAATAACCCCATCTTCATCCTGCTCAACCAAACGGTAATCCCTGCTATCAATGATATTAAGCGCATCCATTAAAAGCCCGGAGGAGGCAAGGCTTAGCTTTTCTTCCAAGGTAACCGATGTATCTTTATCTTCGATTCCTATTTCTTTTTGCAGGATAACCGGTCCGGAATCCATCTTGCGGGTTACAAACATAATAGTAAGCCCGCTCTTTTTATCCCCGTTAATTATCGCCCAGTTGATCGGGGCCGCCCCCCGGTAACGCGGCAGAAGCGAGGCATGGATATTGATCGGCATAATCCCGGGTATATCAAGCACCTCCTGGGAAAATATCTGGCCGTAAGCTACGATTACAAAAAGGTCCGCGCCAAGGCTCTTGAGGAATTTTATGCTTTCTGTGGCTTTGATATTTTCCGGTTGAAATATTTTAAGTTTTGCGGCCATAGCTATACTCTTCACATCCGTGCCGAAAACATGCAGGTGCCTGCCTTTCTTCTTATCCGGCTGGGTAACCACGCAAACCAGCTCATGCCTGCTTTTTATCAGGGCCTGGAGAGCCGAAACCGCAAAATGTGCGCTTCCAAAGAATACTATTTTCATATTATATGGGATCTACATCAACAGTCACTATTATACCTGAATAATGCCCTTCTTTTAAGTGTAATTTTAGAAAATGGCTGGCCGACTGCACGTTTGATGCGCGCATTAATATCTGATAATAAAAATTCCCGCGCAATTTAGCCGGCTGACCGCAATTAAGCGAGAGCAATTTTATGCTAGAGGTTTTAATTTGGCTTAATCTCTCAAATAAATCTTGAGCAGCTTTCTTAACTTTCTCCAAGCTCGCTCCCCTGAGTTTTATCAATACCATATGTTTATAAGGCGCAAGGTTTAACTGTTTGCGCTGTTTTAGCTCCTCTCTTAAGAAAAGCTGCGGGTCATTTTTAATCAGCGCCTGAAAACAATGGTGATTAGCGTTAGCGCTTTGGATAATCATTTTCTTAGAGGTCAAGCTGGCCAACCCCATAAGCAAAGCAAATGTCTTCTCGGCGGAGCGGAAATCCACCCGGTTGAGCGAATTATCTATCGCTATTACTCCTATTAAATCAAAACTCAATCCTTGGCGCTTTATAACTGAACTCGTCGCTACAAAAATATCCGCATCCAAATTGGGGTCGGATCTATTTTCCTCACTAAAGATTTTTACGCGCGCCTGCGGGAAAATTTTGGCCAATTCACTCTCCACCTTTTCTGTGCCTATTCCGGAATATTTGATGTAGCCGGTATTGCAACTCGGGCAAATTTTAGGTACCTCCATCTTAAAGTTGCAATGGTGGCACTTTAGTTTGTCCTCATCAAAATGAAATGCCAGGTTAATATTGCAGCGCGGGCATTTTAAAGCCACCCCGCAATTATGGCAAGCCGCCGAAGTCGCAAAACCTTTCCGTTCGATAAACAGCAGGACTTTGCCTTTTTCAGTCAAGATTGTGTAAATCGCATCCGACAAAAACTTTGAAAATATAGCCTTACTTTTTCTTTCCACGTATGAAAGCCGGCGCGCATCAATAACCTTGACCTCCGGGTATGTGGCTTTAGCCGGGGCAAATTCAAATTTAAGCTTATCTTTTTGCGCAAGATAAAAACTTTCTAAAGATATGCTATGGCTGGCAAGAATAACCTTTGCGCCCTGGATCTCTGCGCGCATCAGGGCCACCTCCCTGGCGTGGTAATGCGGCGCCTGCTCCTGCTTATAAACCTGATCCCCCTCCTGGTCAATAATAATCAATCCCAGATTATTTACCGGGGAGAAGACGCTTGAGCGCGTGCCAACCACAACGCAATATTGTGCCTGCATGATCTTTTCCCAGGTCTCCAGTTCCTTTGGCTGATTGCGAAAAACAATATAGGCCTCTATGCCTAAACTTCTCCCGACTACCTCCTTGGCCCTTTCGGCGGCCGAAATATCGCTGAATAAAACAATCGCCGATTGTTTAGCTGCCAAAACCTCCTTAATCTCCCTTAAATAAACCGGCATCCGGTCCTGTCCTGATAAAAAAATTATTTTTTTCTCAAAAAATGGGGTCAGATTTATTTTTCCGGCTTTAGGCTCAGAAAAATAAATCTGACCCCATTTTTTCCCTTTTCTCAAATCCTCCGGAATCGCAGTCTCAATTGCCTGGCCCCAGGAACAACAATAATATTCCGCTAACCTCTTGGCCAACAAAAGCATTTTCTCCCCTAAAATAGGAGTTGCGTCAATAACCGCAGAAATCTCTTTTACCTTTTTGATTTTGGTTTTACTGCTTAATCCCACGACATAGGCAACCTCTTTTTTGTTGCGGAAATTTACCCAAACCCTGGCTCCCAGGCTGAGCTTTTTCTCCAAATAAGCCGGGACCAAATAATCAAAGGGGCCGTCAATAGGCAGCCCCAACACAACCTTAGCGTATAACATCAGCTAACTCCTGGCAAGCAAACGGCTTTTTTATCTCTTTAATCCTCTGTTTTAGCTCTTCTATTTTCTGCGGGTTATTTTTTAGTTCCAAAACAATGTTTTTGATCTCTTCGATGCTTTCGGGGCTTACCCCAATGCCATATTCGGATAAGGCCTGCACATTAGCTGTTTCCTGGCCCGGGATAGCGCTGATAAATACCACAGGCAGCTCCATAATTAACACTTCGGTAATCGAAGCACCTCCCGGTTTAGTAATAATTACCTGCGCAGAAGCCATCAGCTCCTCGGCATTTGAAACAAAACCAAAAACTTTTACATTCTCCAGGTTCCTCTTAAGAAGCCTGGCGTACAGCTTCTTATTTCCCGCGCAGACTACCAGAAGCTGACAATCTTTATGCAGCGCCTCAACTATTTCCTCCAGAGGCCCAAAACCAAATGAACCGGTCATTATAAGAACGGTGAATTTGTCCTGATCTATGCCGAATTTGCGGCAAAGGCCGGCCCGGTCAAAATGCCGCAAGAATTTTGGATCAAACGGCAGGCCAAAGACTCTAATCTTCTCAAAAGAAACCCCCTCCATAGCCAACCTGTTCCTGGTAAAATCCGAAGCTACCACATACAAATCCGTCCTGGATGAAATCCAAAACGGGTGCACTCCGTAATCGGTAATCACCGTAATTAATTTTGAGCCTATCTTATGCCTTTTCTTTAATCCGGCAGCTAACTCAGATGGAAGAAAATGCGTTGAGATGATCACATCGGGATTTTCCCGGATAAGATAGCGGATTAACCTCTGAGAGTTGATATAATTGATCAAGCGGGAAAGTGTGCGGCTGATCCGCCGCAAAAACCTGAACTCCGTTGCCCAAAACGCCCAGTGCCATAATACTGTGGCATATTGGATCAGGAAAGAATACCCTTTGGTATAATCTAACTTAAACAAAGCATTGGTCTTATCGAGAGCATCAAGGAGCACTAAATCCAGATCAGGAGAATTTTCTTTTAAATAATTGTATATCGCTTCAGCTGCCCTGCGGTGGCCGGCGCCTGCTGAAGCATAGGTAATCAATACTTTCATTTTAAAAAATTAACTTCCGTGAGTAAATAAAAGGGGACGGTTCTATTTTTCCCGAGTTCAGTTCTAGAAAAATAGAACCGTCCCCTTTTATTTTAAAAATTCCGCTACTTCCATGAGATCTTTAAATATAAAATCCGGTTTTGCTTCCCAATTCTTTTGGTTTGCCAACTTATCCTTGCCGGTTAATACCAGGATGGATTTACAACCTGCCGCATGGGCAGTAAGCACATCACGGATAGTATCGCCGATGAAATATGCGCCTTTTAAGCTAAATTTAAATTCCCGGGCTGCCTGCTTAAGTAGCCCGGGCTTTGGTTTACGGCAGGCGCAACGGGCCTCTTTGCGGTGCGCGCAGTAATAAACCTTTGTAATCCTGCCGCCTGCTTTCTCAATATCTTTGAGCATCTTTAAGGTGATCAAATCTAAAGTCTTTTGACTATATGTGCCTTTACCCACCCCTGCTTGATTTGATGCCACAAATACCTTAAAGCCCTTCTTAATCAGCAACGCGATTGCTTTCTTTGCGCGCGGCAGGAATCTAAATTTCCTCAGCGAAGTTACATAAAACCTATCGCCGGGATATTTATTTATTACGCCATCGCGATCAAGAAAAACAGTTTTCATAAATATTAACTTAGGGACGTTTCTGGTTTTTCATCTCTATAAACTTCGCGTAACTCAATATCTGATACAATGAATCAAAGAAAGCAATAATAAACCCATACATGCCGTCCTTATACGCCTTCTTACGGATATAACGCCTGAAGAAACGATCTACCGCTCTCCAGGTAGCCCAGCCCAGCGTCATCTTACGGCCGATATTTATCCACTTCACTGCCTCAAGGGTTGACTGCCGATTCACGCTACCCAGAAAATGCTCCAGGTCCGGATAACCCTTATGTATGATATCGGCCTTCAAGTGGCCGCAGGGCCCGTCACTAAAAGCCCGCGGATGCACCTCTACCTCTTCATACCTGAATTTATCTTTCTTAAAAAGCCTGAGCTTGGAGGCAGGATACCATCCGCCATATTTAACCCAATAGTTGCCGATATAATTGCGCAAAGGAATATCATAAACAACAAACTCCTCACTGGTAAGCGCTTTTTCCATCTCAATCTTCAACTCAGGAGTAACTGTTTCATCAGCATCCAGGCTTAAAACCCAAAGGTTACTTGCCTGCGCATACGCCCAATTCCTGTGCTTGCCCTCAATATCCATCTTCCTGAAGAAAACTCTATCTGTATATTGTTTGGTAATTGCAACTGTCCTATCCGTGCTTTCGTCATCCACCACGACAATCTCATCCGCCCATTTGACCGACTCAAGGCATTCGGCAATGCAGGCCTCTTCATTCTTCGTCAAAATCACAACCGACAACTTAGCCATTAATATACTCCTTTAGAGATTGAATAATATAGGCTTTTTCTTCTTGCGTCAGCTCCGGATAAATAGGCAAAGTAAATACCTGCTTTGCCGCCTTCTCTGCCTCCGGAAAATCACCTTTTTTATACCCCAGATATTTGAAACATTTCTGCAGGTGCAAGGGGATCGGGTAAAATACGCGCGAATCAATACCTTTTTCCCGCAGATACTCCACAAACCCCTTATTTGAAACAGACGCCCTTAAGACATACTGGTGATAAATATGCGTGGTATAATCCGGCACAAACGGCGTCTTGATATTAAGTCCGGCTAAATTACAGTTATAATACCGGGCGAGCTCCTGCCTCTTTCTGTTCCACTGGTCCAGATATTTCAACTTAACATCAAGAACCGCTGCCTGAATTGTATCCAGGCGGTTATTGCGGCCTAAGAGCAAGTGGTGATATTTATTTTTATTCCCCTGATTGCGCAAAATCTTTAATCTTTCAGCAACTTCCCTTTTATCTGTCAGGATCAATCCCGCGTCGCCAAAAGCGCCCAGATTTTTACCCGGATAAAAACTCACCGCCCCGCAATCCCCAAGGGTCCCGGCTTTACTGCCTTTATATTCGGCGCCAAATGCCTGGGCGGCATCTTCAACCACCTTTAATTTATATTTACGCGCCAGCTTCAAAATCCCGTCCATATCCGCGCATTGTCCGTAAAGATGCACCGGGATTATGGCTTTAATCTTGAATTTATCCTTCTTAAGCAATATCTTTTCAACACTCTCTAGTGAAATATTATAAGTATCCTGGTCAATATCCGCGAAAACCGGCCGCGCGCCAATCGCAGCCACCGCCCCGGCAGTCGCGTAATAAGTAAATGCCGGGCAGATTACTCCCTCGCCGCATGAAATACCCAGGGCAAGCAGGCTCAAGCTTATAGCATCAGTGCCATTAGAAACACCGATAGCGTATTTTATCCGGCAATATTTTGCCGCGCTCTCCTCAAACTTATCGACACCCGGGCCAAGAATAAAACTGGTAGTATCTATAACTCCACTGATCGCCGCGTCAATCTCGCGGCGAATAGGGACAATTTGTTTTTTTAAATCTAACGCGCTTATCTTCATCAACTCTCCTTATAATAAAGGGGACGGTTCTATTTTTCCCGAGTCCAGTTCTAGAAAAATAGAACCGTCCCCTTTTATTTACTTATTTCAAAAGTGCGCGTGATGCGGCAAATACATCTTCGACGTTTACCGATTTTAAACATTCTTTGTCCTTATCGCAAACCGGCATACGGAAATTCTTATAGCAGGGACGGCAATCCAAATCCCATTTTAAAACCACATGGTTCCTATTTGAAGGATATGGCCCGTAAACTACCTCGCTTACCGGGCCAAACACAGAAACCGTCTTTACACCCAAAGCCACTGCCATATGCATTGGCCCGCCGTCATTAGTTAAGAAAAGATGAAAATTCTTGATCAAACCCCCAAAAACATCTAAACTAACCTTTCCTACCAAATCCACCGGCTTATTGCGCATAGCGCTTACAATAATATCGGCAATCGGCCGCTCACTTTCATCCCCGACAATAATGATCTTTGCCCTAAGTTCATTGCCAAGTTTATCCGCTACTTGCGCGAATTTTAAAGCCGGCCAATGTTTATAACTTGCCTCCTTACCCCAGCTTCCCCCTCCCCCGGGGGCAATCCCGATTACCAGATCTTTAGCTTCAATCCCCCGGCCAGAAAGAATATCCTGCGCCTTTTCATTAGAGGTTTGCGCGACAGTTAAGACAAGCGACTTATCTTTCGGCTCTATCTCCAGAAAACTTAACAAACTTAAATAGTATTCAACCGCGTGCTTATCATGATAGCCGTCTATAGCGATCTTATGCGTTAAAAACCTGCCGCGGCCTTTATAATCAAAACCAATGCGCTTCTTAATCCCGGCTATTTTTGAGAATAGACTATAGCGGTGATCAAGAGAAAAATCAAGGCAAATATCAAAATGCTCTCTCCTGACGGCCCAGGTAAGATTTATCGCTTTACAAAGCCCTTCAAAAAACGATTTCTCATATATTTTTTTAAGGTCTCCGCGTGATAAAGCGAATATCTTATTAAGTTTGGGGTCAGTCCCCAACAAAGACTTTACCCTTAAGTTACACCAATACCCGATAAAACTATGCGGATACTTTTCTTTTATCGCCCTGATAACAGGCGTGGTAAATAAAACATCACCGATACCAAAAGGGTTAATGATTAAAAATCTTAAATTTTTAGGCACGGCTCCGGCATTCTTTCTTAAAATCATCCTCAAATCTTTCTATATCGTCTTCTTCCAAATATGCCCCTGTCTGGACCTCGACAATCCTTATCGGCTGATTGGTAAAATTTTCTAAACGGTGTTTTATTTCTTTAGGTATATAAATACTCTCATTGCTACGCACAAGCCTAACTTTCGATCCGCTTACAACTTTTGCGACCCCTGAAACCACCACCCAATGCTCGGCGCGCTTCTTATGCCGCTGCAGGCTTAACCTTTTGTGCGCGGATATCTCAATAAGTTTAATCTTAAAACCCGGCCCCTCCTGCAGAATAGTAAATGACCCCCATGGCCTTCTCTCGGTCAAATGTACCGAATGCTCTTTACGGTTAAGCGATTTCAACTTCTCAACCAAACCTTTAACATCCTGGGCGTTATCCTTATTGCAAACTAATAAAGCATCCGGGGTATCGGCGATTACTATATCTTTTAACCCGATAGTAGAGATCAGGCGATTCCCGCGGCTGAATACGCAGGTCCCCCGGCTATTTAAATTTAAGGTGTTGGCGGAAAGAATATTCCCTTTTTTGTCTTTCGGAAAAATCTCCGCTAAAGCATCCCAACTGCCCAAATCCGTCCAGTAAAAATTTGACGCGACCAGCGCGATGCGCCCGGAATGCTCCATAATCCCGTAATCAACAGAAATAGGGTCAATGCGCGGCCAAACTTTAGATATATCTCCAACCGAATTGATCAACTCTAAATGAGCATATAATTCAGGCAGGTATTTTTTTGTCTCCTCTAAGTAAACCGAAGCCTTCCAGATAAACATCCCGCTGTTCCAGTAGAAACGCTCATCCTTAAAATATTTCTTTGCCTTATCTATACCCGGTTTCTCCAGGAATTCTTGCACAGCAAGATATTTAACGCCTTTGCCTGGGGCTGCCTTTTTGTTCTGCGTCTTGATGTACCCGTATCCGGTAGATGGCCCGGTAGGCTTAATTCCTACCGTAACAAGAAACCCTTTTCTCGCGCAGGCTATTGCTTTTCTTATCGCGGACTTAAAGTTTCCTAAGTTCTTAATGTAATGGTCGCTCGGTAAAACCACCAGCAGCGCATCTTTATCGATCCGGCTGATTAGTTTCGCGCACAATCCAACCGCAGGTGCGGTATTCTTCCCTTCCGGCTCGAGAATGATATTCTTATCAGGAATACGGAATTTAGCGACCTGCGCTTTAACTTCATAAAAATAAATATTATTGGTAACAATAAATATATTCCCGGGGTTTATGATCCCTTTTATCCTCTCAATCGTAGACTGTAACAAGCTTTTCTCGCCAATAATCTTCATGAACTGCTTTGGCTCAAGCTCCCTGGAAAACGGCCAGAATCTGCTTCCCACTCCGCCGGCTAAGATAACCGCATAGTTCATATGCTAATCTCCATTTTACTCAGCAAATAGCTAAACCTATTTTTTATATAATATTCCCGTGTATCTGCGTCTAACAATGATCCCAATGCCACTTTATACTCATTTGCCTTAAAACCGCTCAAGATAACTTTTAAAGCTGATAATTCCGCTTTCTTACACGATAACACAATCCCTTGTCTTAAAAAAAACTCAATATCAAAAAAATCCCTAATGTCCTTCCTGTCTAAGGCCGCCTTAATTTTGTTCTTCATTGCCTCTTCCAAAGTGACCACCCTTAAAACAACCTGGCTGGTGCTATATTTTGAAAAGGCGATTCTTTCCTGGGTATCGCACTCCTTAAGTTCTTTTCTGATTTCAATTTTCAGCCGCTTGGGGTAATTTTTACTTCGGATCTCCAAAAGCAGGCTATTGAACTTTAGCTTAGCATCAGTAATTTCATAAAACTCACCCAGATAATTTTTCAGTTTATTAAAATAAGCTTTCTGGTCTGTTCTTCTGACAAACCAAAAATCAAGATCCATGGAATACCGGCTCAGCTCGTAACAAAGGCGCAGCATTGTTCCGCCGATAAATACAAGCGGCCTTAGAAAATCTCCGTTCTTGAGCTTCTCCAGGACCTCTATTTCAAATACTTCATGTTTTCTTAAGGTATCCATATTTTAATAATAACTTTCTAGTTAGTATAGGGTATTTCCCCGCCATTAACTTAATCCGGTTCATGTCCAATTTACCAAAATCAATGGATGTAAGATCAAAATTATATTTTTTTAAAGACTTAAGATAAATCGCGTCAAGAAACGCCTTCTCCGGGCTGGCGATAAAAAACTCCTTGATCTTTGCGAACCCAAAATATAATTTTCTATTTATTTTGCTGTAATTAAAACTACTCTCTTTAACCTCAACAAGCTTTGTTCTATAGTATCCCACGGATTCTATAAAATCAGGCTGCACCTGAGTGGTAACCTCATAATAACTTAAAGCAGTCATAAGCGATATATAGGAGGGTACTTGGAGCAGATTAGCTAGAATAAACCGGTCTTCAAGAGAAGAGGAACCCCATCTTTGGCTTAATATATAAAAATCTCTCTTAACTCTGGTAATGTCGCCGCTTTTTACCAACCTTGTAGCCGCAACGCGCCCTGAGCCGGGAGATATGCCAAACACCCTTGAAATATCCCGATAGCTAAAGTAAAACTTATTTAATAACTTAATTTTCGTGTAGTTCATCTGAGTATAGTTAGTTAACAAAACTGTTAACTAACTATACCTGATATTTTTAACCTTGTCAAGTACATCTTCAACGCTTATATCTGTTAATTTATCCCTTGCTATAACAATATGCCCATCTCCCCACGGCCCCCAGCGCCGCGCGGTTTTTCCCGGCAAATCATTCCTGAATAAAGCGATTACCGGCGTCCCCACTGCCGCAGCTAAATGCACCGGCCCGCTATCGCAAGATACCAGCAATTTACACTGTTTAAGAATTTGCGCCAATTCCACAAGTGATGTTTTATTAACCAGGCTAACAACATTTTTTCCTAGTTTTTCAAATTCTTCCCCGCCTATGCCTTCTTCTTTCCCGACAATTATCACTCTTAACCCAAGCTCATCCGATATTCTCTTTGCTAATTCCCGGAATCTCTCAAGCTCCCACTGTTTCAGCGCGTCGCTAGTATAAGGATGGATGGCAACTACCCTCGCGTATTCAGGATTACTATAGACAGACAGTTTCCCCAAAGAAAGTCTTTTATCATTGGTTTTAGCACCAATAAGGCCGGCTAGATCAAGGTTATATTCTACTTCATGTTTTAAGCCAAGGCTTTTATTATCCACTATTTTATGGGTGAGTAGAATCCCCCATTTCCTGGCATAACCAACGCGGACGGGGATCCCGGCCCAAAAAACAGCCCAATGTGCCTCTTTCGTAGGGTTGGAAACAACACAAGCATCAAACTTTTGCTTTCTTAAGCTTCTCCTGAAATTATCATCCCAAACATCC
>JBAZQO010000066.1:0-4549 GCA_041645145.1 Candidatus Omnitrophota bacterium | reverse complement strand
GTGCAGATTAAACGGCTGGAGCCGGAGACCATTTGCGCCACTTCCCTCTGTTTTATAGGCTTGTAGAACTCATCCTTCTTGATCAGGATCTCTTTATCCTCAGCGATATTATCGGCATCCCCAATAACCCCGTAAGAACGCTTGATATCCTCGGCAAGTTCGTAATTTATTTTTAACCCTTCGCAAAGTTGTTGCGTAAGGCTCATGCCTCCTAAAGGTAACACCTGGATATCCTGCAGGAGCCCATCCTTAAATATAAGCAGTTCCGTAATATCGCTGCCTACGTCGCAGAATACGATTAAACCCCTCTTTTCTTCTTTGCCGAATACGGCCTTACTCGTGGCAAGGCCCGAAAAAGAAAGGTTCCGGATCTCATATCCTGCTTGGCTTACGACGCGGCTTAAGCTCTGCAAAGAGGAAAGCCTGGCGCAAACCAGATACAGATCCACCTCCAGCCTGTGGCTGTAAAGCCCGATAGGGTTGATTACGTTACTTTTGGAATCAATGGAATAGCCCGACGGGATCACATGGATTATCTCATCCTCTAAATTTGAGCCCAGGATGCGCGCCTGCTCATTGGCATTGGATATATCGGTTGAGGTAATTACCTTATTGCCTCTTTCCGCCAAAGGAATAATCGCATGGCTGTGCTTAGTGGAAATATCCCTGCCTGAGAAATTAGTATGGATATATTTTATTTTCAGGCCGGATTTACTTTTCAGGTTCTTGATGATCTTAGTAAGGCAGCCGGTTAATTCCGTGGCATCGACAATTACCCCCTCTTTTACCCCCCGCGAAGGCATCACCTCAAAAAAGATCTTCTCCAGGCCTTTTCTTTTGACCTGGGCAAGGCTGGCTGCTATTTTATTCGAACCTATATCTACCGCGCAAATATAATTGTTATAAAGCATTATTTAATTTAATTACCGGTTCTTTGAACCTAAGGTCTATATATTTTATATTAGCCCACTCTTTAGCGGACTGCTTAACCAGGCCGCCTAAGATCATCATCTTTCCCCTGATGTTATTTGCTCCGATGCGCACTTCAAAACCCGGACACTCTGCCCGGGGAAGCACAAAAAACCCGGCGCTTTCCGCATTAGCCACATCTACTCTCTTTAGCGCAAAACCCTGAAAGGTTTTATTAGCCTTAAACTCACCTATAATACTTAAGGCCAGGTTAAGCTCCGGCCGATTATATTTTGTTCCCGGTTTTGGCCCGAAAATTTTGGTCTCCAGGCCATAAATTACAGGCAACCCTGCTTCCTCAACAGAACCGCTGGGATAAAAAAATACCCCCTGTTCGTCTATCGCAAAATTCTTGTAGAATTTAACCAGAGCCATAGGCTTGCGTTTTATAAAATCCACGAATACGCAGCCGGGAAATATCCTGGCAAACCTCACCTTGCGGCAATCCGGACAACCCAAAAGCGCCTTCCAGGACTCAAACCTTAAATCCAGGCTGAAGATATTCCTGCCTTTTAAATAATCGAATGAGGTATCGGAATTCCTGACCACAACCTGTTTAACCGCAAAAAAATCCGAGGTGGTCAAGACTTTCCAAATATACCCTATTAACAAAGAGATAACAAGGGAAATTATCGTCAGGATAAAAATTATTTTTATGGGCAGCTTAAACTTTTGCTTTTTCATATGCCAACTCCAACAGCTTCAGGCAAAGCTGATTAAATCCTATGCCTATGCTCTTTGCTGCTTTAGGCAGGAGGCTAGTTGCGGTCATCCCGGGGATGGTATTCACCTCCAAAATATAAGGCAGGTTGTCCTGCCCTAATATGATATCCACGCGCGAGCAGCCAAAACATCCTAAAGCCTTATGCGCCAAAAACGCCGCCTCTTGCACTATTCCGGAAATACATTTTTCCAGTGCCGCGGGCACAATATACTCTGTAAGACCCGCCTGATATTTTGCCTCAAAATCGAAAAATTTATGCTTCGGGATAATCTCAATAACCGGCAGGGGCAATTCATCCAGGATACCGACGGTAAGTTCCCTGCCTTTAATATACTCCTCGATGACTATGCGCTTGTCAAACTGAAAAGCCAAATCTATCGCAGGAACAATCCCCGCGTCATTTTCTACGATGGATAGGCCTATACTTGAGCCGTGGTTTGCCGGCTTAACCACCAGGGGAAAACCCAGCCCATTTTTAAAATCCCTAGCAGATCTTTCCAGGAATTGCGACTTAGGTACACAAAGCCCTTGCTTCCTGAATATATCAAGGGACCCGATCTTATCCATAGCCAGGCAGCTAGCCTCCACACCTGAGCCGGTAAAGGGGAGATTTAATTCCTCCAGGAGTTGCTGGACCGTGCCATCCTCGCCAAAGCGGCCGTGTAAAGCGATAAATACGCAATCCAGGTTATAATTATTTAATAACCGGATATTCTCCTGCGCGTTATCTGTTGTTATATCAATGCCCACGGTATCCAATCCGGATTCCGCAAGCGCAAGTAAAACCGCCTTACCGCTTTTTAAGGAGATCTCTCTCTCCGATGAAGACCCTCCCATTAAAACCCCTACCCTGCCGTAATCTTTTACTTCCATATTTTTATCTCTGGCTCTAAATTTACCTTAAATCTTCTCTTTACTTCTCTACGCATTAAACGCATAAGCGATAAAACGTCTTTGCTTCTTGCCTTACCTCTGTTTAAAATAAAGTTCGCATGCAGCGAAGAAATAACCGCGCCGCCTGCTGCCTTAGCCTTTAATCCGCAAGCGTCAATCAGTTTGCCAGCTGTCCAGCGGCTTTGGCAACCGGAAGCCAAACCGCGGCCCTCTGGCCAGCGGGCCGTAGGGTTCTTAAATATGCAGCCGGCATTAGGCAGATTATTTTCCTGTCTCAGTCCTCGCTGCCTGAGCAGCTGGCTGGTCAGTAATACAATCTCATCCTGCTTAGCTGGAGCTAACTTTAGCTTGACTTGAACAATAATATATTTACTCAGATTAGATTTACGGTAGCCAAACTCAAGCTGGCTTTTCTTCAACAGTTTAGGTTTTCCATTATAATCTAAAACGCGCACTTCTTCAACCAAATCCCCGATGGACTTACCCCAGGCTCCGGCATTGCCCATAAGCGCTCCGCCCAATGTTCCGGGAATCCCGGCTAAAAACTCTAACCCGGAAAGGCCGCTATTCTTTGCCCTTATGAGAAGCTGGTTGAGTTTCAGGCCGCATCCTGCCTGCATGTAAAAGCCGTTAATGCGCAGGCCTTTAAAATCTTTACCGCTTAACTTAATCACTAAGGCATTTAAGCCGGAGTCGCTAACCAGGATATTGCTGCCTGCGCCCAATATAAAAACCGGGACGCGTTTATCCCTGGCAAAAACCAGGGCATCCCGCAATTCCTTTAAACTAACCGGTTCAAAGAAAAATCTTGCCGGCCCGCCGATTTTGAATGTCGTGTAAGCAGCCAGTTTAACGCAAGGCTTGATTTTCTTATTTAAGCTCTTCGGCCAACGCATCGCTAACCTTTACAATATCCCCTGCGCCCAGGGTAATCACTAAATCTCCCGGACGGATCTTCTCTTTGATATGCCCGGCAATTTTTTCTTTTGGCAAATACAGGACCTCTTGGTTTAAAAAACATCCCTTTATCTTCTTTAATAAAGCCTGGGCGTTTACCCCTTCAATCGGTAGTTCATTTGCCGCGTAAATATCCGTAATGATCAGGTAGTCTGCCTGGTTAAAAGACCCGGCAAACTCATCCAAAAGCAGCTGCGTGCGGCTGTAGCGGTGCGGCTGGAATATAACAATCCTGCGCTGGGCCTTTAGATGAGCAATTGCTGCCAGGGTCGCTTTAATCTCCGTCGGATGGTGGGCATAATCATCAATGAGCAGGTATTTATCGCTTTGGAATCTTATCTCTAATCTGCGTCCTGCCCCTTTATAAGCCTCTAAGCTCCTGCGGATATGCCCTAAGTCAATACCCAGCTCTAATCCCAAGCCGATCACAGCCAAGGCATTGGAAATATTATGCCTTCCACCCAGGGCCAGATGGAAACGGGAGACAAATTTATCCTTAAAGAAACAATCAAAATCCGAAACCAGCCCGCTAAACAACATATTTTTAGCGTAAATGTCCGCGGGGTTGTTCAGGCCAAAAAACAAATGCCTGGTGCTACAGGCCTTCATCAGATTGAAGAGGTTGGCGTCATCACTGCAGGCAAAAACACAACCCCCTTTTTGAGTGCGTTTTACAAAATCCCTGAAGGCGGATAACTGATTATCAAAATTACGGTAATAATCCAGATGCTCATGGTCAATATTAGTTATGATGGAATACTTTGGCTGATAATGCAGAAATGACCCGTCTGATTCATCCGCTTCAGCGACAAAGAATTCTCCGCTGCCTAAGCAGGCATTGTTGTCGATATTCTTCAGGATCCCGCCGATAGCTACGGTCGGACAAAGCCCCGCTTCAATCAACATATAAGAGATCAATGAGGTAGTAGTAGTCTTGCCGTGGCTGCCTGCCACCGTTACCGCGGTCTTCTGCTGCATTAAATCCGCCAAGGCTTCTGCCCTTTT